>NZ_CALJRX010000222.1 GCF_937976265.1 uncultured Haemophilus sp. | reverse complement strand
ACCTTCCAGTGATGATCTTGGCAATTATGATTGCAGTTGGAGTGATGATGTTTGCAGCGAAACCAATTGGTGATTTTGTTGATACCCATCCGACATTGAAGATTTTAGCCTTAGCATTCTTAATTTTAGTTGGAGTAAGTTTAATGGCTGAAAGTTTGGATATTCATATTCCAAAAGGCTACATTTACTTTGCAATGGGCTTCTCAGTAGTAGTTGAAATGCTCAACATCAAAATGCGAAAAGTACTTGATCATTAAATCATATAAAAAGGCGGAACAATGTGGTTCCGCCTTTTTTAGTCATTATAGCACCGTTTTCTTTCAAGCCTTTTAACCATTTAAGTGCCGCATCTTTACCTTTTAATTTGGTAATCGCCACAACTTGTTCCAAGAATGCACCTGAAGTTGGAACATAACCGATTTTATCTTTCCATTTTGGTGTTGCATAATCTAACACGGATTTTTCCATGTCTTTTTCAGATAATTTGGTGTGATCATAAACCACAACACGAGAACGACCACTTAGCGCGATCCAGTCTTTTTTCGGTGCAACAGGCACACCTTTGTGTGCAGTTTGTTCAGAATAGAATACATCTGCAGGGGTTTTATCTCCCTCTTCTTTCAATTGACCCGCAAGTTGATCGCTTTTCGCACTGTTTAAGGTGACTTTGATGCCCGTTGCTTTTGGAAATGCATCGGCAACGGCTTTTGCACCTTCTTTATGTTGTCCGTTGTAAACGGTAATATCTGCAGAAGCGAATCCTGCAAATGCCATTAAGCCAGTCAGTGCGGCAATTTTGAAGTGCTTAATTTTCATGAAAACTCCTTTATGTTATCGGGCAAATGTCCCATTTTCTGAAAATAAAAATTGCCTCCTTCTAATAACCCAGAATAGATAATACAAATAATTATTAGATGCTTTTCTCTTATATCAAAATTTCATATTCCATTCTATTTTCTTACTTTGCCCCACGTTGTTTTTTCTCCATAATGTCAGGTGGAAATTTCTAATAAGGACGGATATGAATATTCAGCAAATTATTAAACAACATCACCTAGAGCTCTTATTTCAGCAAGGGTCATTTGGGATTGAAAAGGAAAGTCAACGGGTGCATTCGGATGGTTCAATTGTGACATCATTGCACCCTAAAGCCTTTGGTAATCGTCGTTTCCACCCTTACATTCAAACAGATTTTGCAGAAAGTCAGTTGGAATTAGTGACCCCTCCTATGAAAAAGTTAGAGGATACACTACGTTGGCTTTCAGCCATTCATGAAGTGACTTTGCGTACATTACCAGAGGATGAATTTATTTTTCCTTTTAGTATGCCTGCAGGGTTACCGCCAGAAGAGCACATTAAGGTCGCACAATTAGATAATCAGGACGATGTGGCTTATCGTGAGCATTTAGTCCAGTCTTACGGTAAATATAAGCAAATGGTCAGTGGTATTCATTACAATTTTCAAATTGACCCTAAGTTTATTGATGCCTTATTTTATGCGCAAAATGAAACACAAAGTGCGGTTGATTTTCGAAATGATTTTTACCTAAAAATAGCAAAAAACTTCTTACGCTATCAATGGATTCTGCTTTATCTGTTTTCTGCGACACCAACGGTAGAAGAAAAATATTTCAGAGGTAATTCCCCCCTTAAACCGCATCAATATGTGCGCAGTTTACGTTCAGGAAAATATGGTTATGTGAATGATCCGAAGATCCACGTCTCTTATGACAGTTTGCAAGAGTATGTTGAGACGTTAGAACACTGGGTGAAATCGGGTGATTTGATTGCGGAAAAAGAGTTTTACTCAAGTGTACGTTTGCGTGGTGCTAAAAAAGCGCGAGATTTACTTGAAAAAGGAATTCAATATTTAGAATTTCGTTTGTTTGATCTCAATCCGTTTGCACCTTATGGAATGGAACTTGCTGATGCGAAATTCATTCATTATTTTATTTTGTTAATGGCATGGCTTGAAGATACCGCTGATCAAGAAGGCATAAAATTAGGTAAAGCACGTCTTGCTGAAGTGGCATGGGAAGACCCAAGACAGCAAAGTGTCTATGCGGTAGAAGGGGAATTAGTCCTCCTTGAAATGCTCAAAATGCTTGAGCAACTCAATGTGAGTGATGAGATTAAAACGATTGTTAAAGACAAATTAGGACAATTTGCGGATCCAAGCCAAACGCTTTGTGCAAAAGTGGTTGCGGCAATTGAACAGGTCGGCAGTTACCAACAATTAGGGGCAGATATTGCGCAATCTAATAAAGCAAAAGCCTTTGAACGTTTTTATGCATTGAGTGCGTTTGATAATATGGAACTGTCCACACAAGCGTTATTGTTTGATGCAATCCAAAAAGGATTAAACATTGAGATTTTAGATGAACGCGATCAATTTCTCAGCCTTCAATTTGGCGATCATTTGGAATATGTGAAAAACGGTAATATGACGTCTCACGATAGCTATATTTCCCCGCTCATTATGGAAAATAAAGTGGTGACGAAGAAAGTCTTAGCTAAAGCAGGATTTAATGTACCGCAAAGCATCGAGTTTACCGATGTGAAAAGTGCGGTCGAAAATTTCCCACTTTTTGAGAATCGCGCTGTCGTGATTAAGCCAAAATCAACGAATTTTGGTTTAGGGATCAGTATTTTCCAACAAGGTGTAACGGATAGAGATGATTTTGCAAAAGCAGTAGAGATTGCTTTCCGTGAAGATAAAGAGATCATGGTTGAAGATTATCTAGTTGGCACTGAATATCGTTTCTTTGTGCTGGGTGATCAAACGTTAGCCGTCTTATTACGTGTTCCAGCAAATGTCATTGGAGATGGTGTACATACCGTTGCTGAATTAGTTGCCGCTAAAAATGATCATCCTTTACGGGGCGATGGCAGTCGTACACCATTGAAAAAAATTGCATTGGGGGATATTGAGCAGTTGCAGCTTAAGGAGCAAGGATTAACCGTAGATTCTATTCCTGCAAAAGATCAACTTGTTCAATTACGTGCGAATTCTAATATTAGTACAGGCGGTGATTCTATTGATATGACGGATGAAATGCATGCCAGTTACAAAGAAATTGCGGTAGGGATTAGCAAGGCAATGGGGGCGGCAGTTTGTGGCGTAGATTTAATTATTCCTGATTTGAAACAGCCGGCAGAACCGAGTTTACGTTCGTGGGGTGTGATTGAAGCAAACTTTAATCCTATGATGATGATGCATATTTTCCCATTTAGTGGACAATCTCGACGATTGACAATGAATGTGATTAAGATGCTTTTCCCTGAATTGCCTTAATTTGGTTATCGGGCTTCATCAGTTGGTGAAGCCCGTTTTACATTCATCGTAATTAGGCTAAAATGGAGACAGTATTCACAATTCTAAAATGACATTTAATGACAACTTTTACCTTAGAACCTCAAGAAAATGATCGTCTGCAATCCCTTTGCGGTGCATTCGATGAAAATATCAAACTGATTGAAAAAGAATTTAACCTCAATATTTCCCGCAATAATTTCACTTTTACCGTGAAATCAAATGATGAAAACCCCAAATCTCACCATGAGCAATTAATTGATCGTGCGGCTAAATTAATCCAAACATTATATGTGGAGACAGCACCAATTAAGGGGAAAGTGAAAGAACTTGATTTGGAAGATGTGCATATTGCCTTGCAAGAGAGCAGAATGTTATCGCAAGAAGGCAGTGAGTCACGCAGTGAAAATCAGGTCTATAGCACCACAATTAAAACCAAGCGTGGTTTGATTAAACCGCGTGGTGAAAATCAAATTCAATATTTACATAATATTCTTACGCACGATATTAGTTTTGGGATTGGACCTGCCGGAACGGGGAAAACCTTTTTAGCCGTAGCAGCGGCAGTTGAAGCATTAGAGCGCCAAGAAATTCGTCGCATTTTGCTGACTCGTCCTGCGGTGGAAGCGGGCGAAAAATTAGGTTTCCTGCCCGGTGATTTAGGACAGAAAATTGAACCTTATTTGCGACCACTTTATGATGCATTATTTGAAATGCTTGGCTTTGAACGCGTACAAAAATTGATGGAGCGTAATGTGATTGAAATCGCACCATTGGCTTATATGCGTGGGCGCACACTTAATGACAGCTTTATTATTTTAGATGAAAGCCAAAATACGACGGTCGAACAAATGAAAATGTTTTTAACCCGTATTGGTTTTAATTCCAAAGCCGTGATTACGGGGGATGTGACTCAAATCGATTTACCGCGCAGCACAAAATCGGGTTTACGCCACGCCATGGAAGTGTTAAGCAAAGTGTCTGAATTAAGCTTTAACTATTTTGAGAGTAAAGATATTGTACGACATCCTGTGGTGGCAAAAGTGGTGCAAGCTTACGAAGAATGGGAAGCCCAAGATGAAATTCGCCGTCAAGAAATCGCCGCGCAGCGTCGAGCTGAACGTGAGCAAAAAGTGCGGTCAGAAAATGAAACAAATTTAGGAGAATAACATGGGCAATATGATTATTGATTTGCAACTGGCGAGTGAAAATACAGAAGGCTTGCCATCAGAAGCGCAAATTCTGCAATGGGCAACAGCGGCGGTTCAACCTGAAAGTGATAATGTCGAAATGACGGTACGCATTGTGGATGAAGCAGAAAGTCATGACTTGAATTTGACTTATCGTGGAAAAGATCGTCCAACCAATGTATTGTCTTTCCCTTTTGAATGTCCTGACGAAGTGGAATTACCGCTGTTGGGCGATTTGGTGATTTGTCGCCAGGTAGTAGAACGCGAAGCTATCGAGCAAGAAAAGCCTTTAATGGCGCATTGGGCGCATATGATAGTGCATGGTAGCTTACATTTACTGGGTTACGATCACATTGAAGATGATGAAGCAGAAGAAATGGAAAGTTTAGAAACTGAAATTATGCAGAATTTAGGCTTTGCCGATCCTTACCTTTCCGAAAAATAATGACGATTTGGAGCAATTATGTATAAAGCCGTATTCAGCGATTTTGATGGTACCTTATTAACGTCGGATCATCGAATTTCGCCTAAAACCTTAGATGCACTTCAACGCATTACAAAACAAGGTATTCCATTTACACCAATCTCTGCTCGTTCACCGCTGGGTATTTGGCCTTATGCGAAACTCATTGAAAATTACAACATCATTGTGGCATTCAGTGGTGCCTTGATTTTAGATAAAAACGCCACGCCTATTTATTCAGTACAAATTGATCCCGCTGATATCCAAGCCATTAACCAAGTATTAGCAGATCATCCTGCACTAGGTGTCAATTATTATACTTATGATGATTGCGTCGCTCGCGATTTGAATAATAAATGGGTGATTTATGAACGTAGCGTGACAGGCATTCAGATTGATCCTTATGATGAAAGTGCGGTCTATTCTCCACATAAAATTCAAATCATTGGTGAAACGGATGAAGTGATTAGCATAGAGCAAATCTTGAAAGAGAAATTCCCACATTTAAGCATTTGCCGTTCTCATGCGAATTTCCTTGAAGTGATGCATAAATCGGCGACAAAAGGTAATGCAGTACGTTTTCTCGAAGATTACTTCCATGTGAAGATGGAAGAATGTGTTGCTTTCGGCGATAACTTTAACGATTTAGATATGCTAGAAAGCGTGGGATTAGGCGTGGCAATGGGCAATGCACCGGATGAGATTAAACAGGCCGCTAATCGTGTCACCGCTTCGCATAATGATGATGGAATTGCATTGATATTGAATGAGATTTTCCCTGAATAAATAAAAGGCGCTTTCTAGTTAAACGAAAGCGCCTTATTCATTATAGTGCAGCTAGCGCAGCTTCATAATTGGGCTCATCTTTAATTTCAGACACCAGCTCACTATGTAACACGTTGTTGTTTTCATCTAAAACAATCACTGAACGTGCAGTTAAACCTGCGATTGGACCTGTTGTGATGTTTACCCCTAAGTTTTCATGGGCTTCTTTATGACGGAAAGTAGAAAGCGTTTCTACGTTCTCAATACCTTCCGCACCGCAGAATCGTGCTTGTGCAAAAGGTAAATCAGCTGAAATGCAAAGTACCACAGCATTTTTTAAATTAGCTGCTTGTTGATTGAATTTACGAACAGAAGTTGCACATACACCGGTATCAATACTTGGGAAAATATTTAAAACTTTACGTTTTCCTGCATAAGTATCAAGCGTGACGTCGGTAAGTTCTTTATTGGTGAGCGTAAGTGCGGTCACTTTTTCTCCTTTTTTGGGAAAGTTGCCGCTTACTTCAATGGGATTACCCATCATTGTTACTTGAGTCATAAAAGCTCCTATTTTTCATTTCCTAAATTAAGCACTTTTTTAAGTGCAGTAAAAAATTTGTCATTTTCTTGCGGTAAGCCAATACTGATACGTAAGTGATTTGGCATGCCATAACCAGCAATCGGACGAACAATGACGCCTTCACGTAATAATGCATCATAAATGGGTGCGGCAGGTTGTTTAAAATCAATGGTAATAAAGTTACCTTTAGACGGAATAAAGTCTAAGCCATATTGTTGACAGAAGGCTTCATAACGTTTCATTTCTTGGCGATTGTTCTCCGCCACTTTTTCGACAAAGGCATCATCGTTCATCACTGCAATCGCACTGGTTAAAGCAAGACTATTACAGTTAAATGGCTGACGAACACGATTTAATAAATCTGCAATTTCAGGATTAGAGACCGCATAGCCAATACGTAACCCCGCCAATCCATAAGCTTTTGATAGGGATCGAGAAACGATAAGATTCGGGTATTTTTCTAGTAATGCAAAAGAATTAACACGTTCGCTTGGATGGGTAAATTCGGTATAAGCTTCATCTAATACCACAATCACTTTTTCAGGTACTTTGGCTAAGAAGGCATCCAATTCTGCTTCCGTTAAGAAATTCCCCGTTG
Source organism: uncultured Haemophilus sp. (assembly GCF_937976265.1). Classification (GTDB taxonomy): domain Bacteria; phylum Pseudomonadota; class Gammaproteobacteria; order Enterobacterales; family Pasteurellaceae; genus Haemophilus_D. The sequence goes on along the minus strand of NZ_CALJRX010000222.1, from coordinate 5,045 downwards.
GATTGTTTGGATTGGCAATAAAAATCAGCTTGGTTTTATCTGAAAGTGCGGTCAAAAATCCGTTTAAATCGTGTCCCCAATTCTTAGCTGGAATTTCTTTTGCAACGGCATTAATAGCTTTCGTCACTAAAGGGTAAACAATAAAAGCATATTGTGAATAAATCACTTCATCATGCTCACCCGCAAAGGTGTGTGCAAAGAGTTCTAATAAATCGTTAGAACCATTGCCAAGGGTGATTTGGTTTGGTTGCACACCAAATTTTTTTGCAATAGCCGCTTTAAGTTCAAAACCATTCGCATCAGGGTAGCGCGTTAAATGATCAAGTTGGGCTTGAATGGCTTTTTTCGCGCTTTCAGGAAAACCGAAAGGGTTTTCATTCGAGGCAAGTTTAACGATATCAGTAATGCCTAATTCGCGTTCGAGTTCTTCGATTGGTTTTCCTGCTTGGTAAGGTGAAAGAGATTTTACGCCTTGATTGGCGACGTTGATGTATTGCATATGCTTTCCTTGTAAAAACGAGCGGGCCTTTCAGCCCGCGCGTTGAGTTTAATGAATCAGATAATTAGCTATTTTCAGCTTCAAATTTTTTCATGAATTCAATGAGCGCTTGCACGCCTTCTAATGGCATCGCGTTATAGATAGAGGCGCGCATACCACCTAATACTTTGTGACCTTTTAAAGCTTGAAGACCGGCAGCTGTAGATTCGGCGACAAATTTGGCATCAAGCTCAGGATTGCCTGTCACAAATGTGACATTCATGGTTGAACGGTTTTCTTTAGCTACGACGTTACGATAGAGTTTGCTACTATCAATGTAATCGTAAAGGGTTTGAGCTTTCACTGCGTTACGTTTTGCAATTTCTTTTAAGCCGCCGATTGCTTGAATGTGTTTGAAGACCAATGAACAGAGATACCAAGCAAAGGTTGGCGGGGTATTGATCATGGAATCAGCATCACGCTGTGTGGCGTAATTCCAAATTGATGGGGTTGCTTGGCGAGCATGACCAATTAAATCATCACGAATAATCACGAGCGTAATTCCTGCAGGGCCAAGATTTTTTTGTGCACCCGCATAAATGACACCAAATTTGCTAATATCAATTTCGCGAGAGAGAACGTTAGATGACATATCGGCTACAAGCACCGCATTGCCCACATTTGGTACATCAAAAATTTCAACACCGCTGATGGTTTCATTTGGGCAATAGTGAACGTAATCGTATTGTTCCGCAATGTCACTGAAATCAAGATTGGTGATGCGTGTGTGATCACCATTTTCCACAATGGTAATTTCATCAATTTCAGCAAAGTTACGTGCTTCTTTCGCTGCAGTTGCAGACCAGTGGCCGCTATTTAAGTAAAGCGCTTTGCCTTTCTCACCAATTAGGTTCATTGGTAATGCCGCAAATTGACCACGAGCCCCACCTTGTAGGAATAACACACGATAGTTATCTGGAATGTGATACACCTCACGTAGATCTTTTTCTGCTTGAGCAATCAATTCCATAAAATATTTGCCACGGTGACTGACTTCCATTACCGATACACCTTGACCAAGCCAGTTGGTTAGCTCCGCTTGTGCTTTTTGTAGGACCTCAGGAAAAATCATGGCTGGACCCGCACTAAAATTAAAGACTTTTGACATTGTGTTTCCTTGTTTTATTTTGAATGGATTCTCCATTTTTACCACTACCGAATAGGATAATCAACTAAATCAAACAGTTTTTTGATCTAATCCATCAATTTAAATTTAAGCTTTTGACGGGGACGAAAAAAAAGGCTACATTACTCGAAGTTTGTTTTTAACTTTGAGAGAGTAGATCATGGAAAATGTAAGTAAATCCTTCCAAGAAGTATTAGAGTATGTGCGTTTATATCGTTTAAAAAATAAACTTAAACGCGACATTGAAGACAACAACCGCAAAATTCGTGATAACCAAAAACGTGTCTTATTGTTAGATAACTTAAATCAATATATTCGTGATGATATGAGCATTGAAGATGTTCGTGCGATTATCGAAAATATGCATGATGATTATGAAGGCCGTGTGGATGAGTACAATATTCGCAATGCGGAGCTTTCAACTTTACGCCGTGAAACGAGCAATAAGATGAAAGAACAGAAAAAAGCGCACGCGAAATTATTGAAAGACTCATCAAATAAAATCACATTATAAAATCTCAAAATAAATGACCGCACTTTATCGAAGTGCGGCCATTTTTTATGGTATTTTTAGGATGAGCTATAAATGATTAAACATCATAGGTGCCCATTAGCACGGCTTGAGCCAAAATATGTCCTTGCATCGCAAAATGTAGATCATTAAAACGGAATCCCGGTTTGAGGTTTAGTTTAGTATCGAGCGCATACACAATAAGCTCGTAACGATGTAAACAGTTTGGCGGGGCCATACCACCATAGAATGAGGCTTCTTCAATATCAAATTGACCTAATTTACTTGCCCAAGTGTTTGCTCCTTGCACATAATCTGTTGCGGTTTGGCTTTCATTTTCGTGTATAACGGTACGTTCAAGATCCGCAATGAGCCAATGAATCCACACAAAGCCACTTGCAGTAATCGCATCCTTATCTTCTAAGACAACGGCAAAGGATTTAGTACCTTGAGGTGCATCATGAATTTCAAACGGGATAGAGTAGGTCGGCATACCATTTGGGCTAAATTGTGTGCCGCGTTTGCCATATTTATCTTCAAAAGCACCATTTTGAATGGCTGAACTGGTTACAAACATTGTTTTCTCCTTAATTTCTCACGGAATACACTTTAAATTTGGTGGTTTGAGCAAGGACTTCAAATTTCCCGAAATGTTGTGCTAATAAATCGGGATAGGGTAGAAATGCATTAGCCACGATACGCAGTTCTCCGCCTGCCGTTAAATGCCATTTAGCCTGTTGAATAAGTTCTTTCACCGCACGATAAGCGGTATCAACTCCATCGTGGAACGGTGGGTTTGAAATAATCAGATCAAATTTCCCTTCAATATGGGAAAACACATCGCTTGCGATAACCTGACCTTCAAGCTGATTTTCAGCAAGCGTTCGACGAGCAGATTGAATTGCCATTGCATGAATATCGGTCATGGTGACATCCGCTTTAGGGTGATGTTGTTTGATCATTGAACCAATAACACCCGCACCGCAACCAACATCTAATACTTTGCCTTGAATTGGTGACGTTAAAGTAGAAAGTAGAAGTGACGTGCCACTATCAAGTTCATTGGCACTGAATACACCCGGCAAGCTGTAAATACGGAGATTGCCTAATGCATCATTTTGGTAACATTTCCAATAAACTTGAAGATCAAAGTGCGGTTGTTTTTGTAAGGAAAAATGGTATAAACCGCAACGACGTGCTGAGTCAATTTTGCCAATTTCACCATAAGGTTCAAGCAGTTTTTCAGCTGAACGGACGCCACAACGATTTTCACCAATAATCAACACTTCTTGACCAATTTTACTTTTGGCAAGTAGTTGCATCAGCTGAAAATTCACTTCTTGTTTATTCTTCGTCCAATAATAAATAATCAAATCGGCTTGCGGCTGAAATTCAACCTCAAAATTGACCGCACTTTGGGTTTTGGCATAATCAAAATACCAGCTCCAAACCTGCACCGATTGGCAATGTTTTTGCAATATTTGAGGAAAATCATCATGAATGCCGCCGGCAAGAAGAATTGATTTACCGTTAAAAAGGGGAAGATGGCGTTGTAAAACTTCGCTTTCGAGAGAAATCACGCTTTAAATCCTGTGGTTTATTGGTTAAAATTACGTGTTATTCTAACAAAAGAAAACGATTTAAACGTATTTATTAAGGAATTATTTATGAAAAAAATCATCACCGCAGTCGCAATGGCAAGTTTATTGTCTGGCTGTCAATTAATCGAACAACTTCAAGGTAGCAAACAAAAACCTTCAACCTTACCAACAAGCTCAAAAGTTGAATTACCAGCAGAACAAGCGCAAAGCTTAGATGCACAGTTTGAGCGCATCAAAAAAGGTAATCAAGAAGTGACATTCAACGGTGAAAAATTCTATAAACAAACGAAAGCCTTCGATAAATCAGAAGATCCGCGTTTCTTAAGTGGTGCGGCGAATGTAGATCGTAGCAATCGTAAATTCATTATGAGCGAAACCTATTATCTAAAAGATGTTTCTCATGTTCCTGCATTAACGACAAAATATCTTGATGCCAACAAAAAAGTATGTGAATTAAAAACAATTGGTAACGCTTCAGATGTTTACTATGCTTGTGATGGTAAAGATTTCCAACGTTTTATCGCCGTGGTTGATCAAGCGAAAAACATTCTTTCTTTCCGTAGCTTAAAAGCGTATCAAGAAAAACCAACAGATGCACAAGAAAAAGCGATTGTTAAAGGTTTAAGAGATTATCCGCTAGATACTATCGCTCGATAATCTATGGATAGACGCAATCTTCTTTTAAATGAGATGGGGATAACCCGTTGGCAGCTCCATCGCCCAGAAGTATTACAAGGGGCGGTAGGGGTGAGTGTTTCTGAACAAGTGAAATTTATTGTGGTGGCGAAAGATAACGTATCAAACTCTCCACTTTTTTCAGATGTTCGACTGGCACTAGAGTTAAACAAAGAAGATTGCCTTTGTCTGAATTTCGATCAAATCCAACATATTACTTTACAGCATTCTGTGCGGTATTGGTTATTGGCTAAAAATGCTGATGAAATCGACCGCACTTTGCCTTATTGTTTAAATGCAGAGCGTGTTTATCGCTCTGTTGATTGGCAACAATTCCAGCAAGATAGCCAAGCTAAGCGTGAACTTTGGCAACAAATCCAACAAATTTAATCATGATGCCTTCTCTTTTTCCTATTGAAGAATGCGATATGGATCGCTTATATGAAATTGAACAAGCTGCTCATCTTGTGCCTTGGTCATTGGGAACATTGAAAAATAATGTCGGCGAACGTTATCTCAATTTGAAATTAGTGGAAAAAGAGCAAGTGCTGGGTTTTGCTATTTGCCAAACGGTATTAGATGAAGCCACATTAT
>NZ_CALJRX010000221.1 GCF_937976265.1 uncultured Haemophilus sp. | reverse complement strand
CAACATCAATGGCATGACCGGCAGTGAAAAACTGGTTAAGTGGCAGGGAAATCGATATCTATTTATTTGGGAAAAAGAGGATGGCAGTGTGAGATTTAAGATGACTTTCGGTGCCAATGAGAAAAATACCAAGGGTTCGCCACTCAGTGAGAAAGAGGCTTTAACCGCTTGGGATGCAATATTGCCGACATTGAAAAAACGAATTTAAACAATGGATTACCACTGCTAAATTGAAGTAAAAATACAAGCGGTCGAATTTTTAAGATGATTTGCAAAAACACCTCAAAATTTGACCGCGCTTTTAAATCAAAAGCCTTCAAAACTTAGCGCATTGAGATTTTTATTATTAGTATTAAATTAAAAAAATCTAATGTGGCTTGCCTTGGAAATAATTGTAGAGATCCAATTGAAGAATGGATAAACTGAAATCATCAGCAATTTTCGAAAATCTTCAGTTAGAGATGTAAAAGACCTGTCTCAATTTAGTCGCAAATCAACCTTATTTTAAATACTCACCAAATAGCATGCACAAAGAGGAAAGTTACAATGGCTATTTTTAACAAATTTCAACGTACCAAGCAGGTTGCAGAAATCTTATTACGTTATGGTTTAGATGAGTTTTTTGAACGCAGTAATTTAGAGAAGTGGTTACCGGAACCCCTTTCAAATAAGTTAGCCAATGAATCAAGTGGAAGCGTGTCTGTATATAAACGTATCCGTCGAGCGATGGAAGAGCTGGGTACAACTTACGTTAAATTAGGGCAGATGTTAAGTGATCGCCGCGATTTGCTACCAGTTGAAATGATTACCGAACTACAAAAATTGCAAGATAAAGTAGAAGTTCAGCCCATTGATATTGCAGAAAAATTTCAGCGTGAATTAGGCATAGATATTCATGAACATTTCGAAACGCTTGCTTCAGAGCCTATGGCATCAGCTTCTATCGGTCAAGTATTCAAAGGGCGGTTGAAAAACGGACAAGATGTTGCGGTAAAAATCAAGCGAGAAGGCATTGATGAAGTCATTAAGGCAGATTTACTTATCTTACAAGATCTCGTGAATTTTCTAGAACAACGCAACGACATTATTTCTAACCTTCAACCTAAAGCGTTATTAAATACCTTCAAAGAATCCATTACAACAGAACTCTCCCTTGAAAGTGAGCGTCGTAGCATTGAGCGTTTTGCTAATAACTTTAAGCAAAATCCACGTATTTTAGTCCCACAAACCTATTCGAATTTATCAAACAATAACATTCTTTGTATGGATTTTGTGTATGGTTCAAAAGTGACCAATAAAGCACAGATTGAACAACAAGGTTTACTGGCTAAAGATGTTGCTTTACTTGGATTAGATCTCTATATGAAACAAGTATTTGAGTTTGGCTTCTTTCATGCTGATCCCCACCCTGGCAACATTCTATTAACGCCTGACGGGCGGATTGCTTTTATTGACTTGGGGGCAATGGGCAAACTCAGCCCTAAAGAACGCGAATTACTTGGAAATTGTTTATACTATGCCTCTAAAAAAAATATGCGAAAAATCATCGAGACCATTAAGCAGCTTGCTGTCAGTTATAATGTGCCGAATGAAAAAGCGCTAGAAAATGATCTTTCTGAGATTTTCATGCTCCTCACTGAAAGCAATTTGGCAGGGTTAAATATCAGTGAATTGATGAATCGTTTTACCAAAATTATGAGCGAAAATAGCATTATTATGCCTGAGGGCGTTTATTTGCTAACAAAAGGTTTTGCCCAGATTGAGGGGATCGGACGTTATCTCTATCCTGAATTAGATATTGCAGCCGTACTTAAACCTTATATTACACAAATGCTCAAGAAACGATTTTCACCTAAACACGTGATTAGTGAAAATTTCGAAAAAATTGCTGACAGCTACAACAACTGGCTTTCGCTTCCGGAAGAAGTCAAAATTTTCTTACAAAAAATCAGCAATAAGGAAATTCGTCTTGAACATGAAATCCACGGATTAGAGCGTTTTCGTAAGACTGTCGAACGAGTGGGCATTATGTTGATTATTGCCGCACTCATTATTGCAGCGTCTATTTTATCGTTGAACGAAAATATCCCTCAGCTCAATGGTATCCCAATACCAAGCTTGATTTGCGGTGCGATTGCATTAGTACTGGCGGTCTTTTTATTGATTAAGCGGATAGATAAGAATTAGTGTAATGAGGACAATACAAGTGGTCGAATCTCTAAGATGATTTGCAAAAACACCTGAAAATTTGACCGCGCTTTGGCATGAAAAGGCCGTCTGAAATTTCAGACGGCTTTTTCATTATTTCAAATTCACCTTAAAAAATGTGAATATTAATCACTTTTTCATTTGAAAAAATGTAAATATACAAACTCATATCATTAGAAAAAGTGTATTCCATACTGTATAATTAGCCTATATCCGTTGTTTGGGAGAGGTATTATGCAGCGTAAAATCATACAATCCTTAGAAAAGTGGAAGCACAAAACAAACCGCAAACCGTTGATTATTCAAGGAGCAAGACAGGTAGGAAAAACCTGGGCGATGAAACACTTTGGCGAGCAATCCTTTGAAAAAGTGGCGTATATCAACTTTGATAATAACCCTCGCATGAAAACGCTATTTTCTGGCGACTATGATATTGATCGTTTGATACTCGGGTTGAAAATTGAAAGCGGTGTTGACATTCAAGCAGAAAACACCCTGATTATTTTTGATGAAGTACAAGAAGTCCCACAAGCATTATCTTCACTCAAATATTTTTACGAAAATGCGCCTCAATTTTATATTGTCGCGGCTGGCTCATTGCTTGGGGTGTCACTACATCATCAAGTCTCTTTTCCTGTCGGCAAAGTGGACTTTCTACCACTTTATCCTATGGATTTTCATGAATTTTTAACCGCACTTGGCAAACAAGATTTGGTGAAATTGCTTGAGCTGAAAGACTGGTCGCTAATTTCCGCCATGAAAACCACCTATATTGATTTACTCCGTTTATATTATTTTGTAGGCGGTATGCCTGAAGCGGTAAAAGTATTTATCGAAACACAAAATGTCGATGAAGTGCGTCAAGTACAACGTAATTTATTGATGGCGTATGAACAAGATTTTTCCAAACATATTCACGATGGTCAAACTGTGCAAAAAGTGCGGTCAATTTGGGCTTCCATTCCTGAGCAACTTGCCAAAGAAAATAAAAAATTTATCTATGCTCAGCTACAAAAAGGGGCGAGAAGCAAAGACTATGAAATTGCATTGCAATGGCTAAAAGACAGCGGCTTAGTGCATAGCGTGCCTCGTGTGAAGAAACCACATTTGCCACTTTCCGCTTATCAAGATAACGCCTTTAAATTGTATGGCTTAGATGTCGGACTGCTTGCCGCACAAAGCAATTTGGATGCCAGCGTACTCCTAGAAGGTAGCCGTATTTTTACCGAATTTAAAGGCGCTTTAACCGAACAATATGTCTTGCAACAACTGATTGCCACGCAAGAAAATCCTGTTTTTTATTGGGCAACTGAAAAAGGCACTGCAGAGGTCGATTTTGTTGTACAACGTAAGCAAGCTGTAATTCCGATTGAAGTCAAAGCAGAAGAAAATTTAAAAGCAAAAAGTTTGAAAGTATATGTAGAACAATTTCAGCCAGAACAAGCCATTCGTTTTTCCATAGCAGATTATCGGGAACAGGATTGGCTGGTAAATGTGCCGTTGTATGTTTTTTTAATTACTAAATAATAAATTTATGGGTTTCCATTATTACACTAATGTCAATATCTACGAAGGTAAGGATTTCCGAGGGCTTGAATTAAGCTCTCCATTAACTAACGTTTATTTTCGCTCTAAATAGCTCGGGAAAAAGGCCGTCTGAATTTTGTAGTGTAGACCAATGTGTTATTTATAACAGTTGAGAGGAAAGCTATAAGGTGATAAGATAGCAAAATCAGGTGTTTTTTACCTAAAATTGCAATAAAAAAGGGTTTATTATGTTAATCCAATTTTCTGTTGAAAATTATCGTTCAATCAAACAAGAACAAACGCTTTCGTTAGTTCGTGATTCAGGAACGGAAATGCCGGACAACTATTTTGACAGTAATGCGCTCGCTACACCGTCTTTGTTAAAATCTGCCGTTATTTATGGAGCCAACGCCTCAGGCAAATCCAATATAATCAAAGCATTATATTCAATGATTCAAATTCTTTCGGATTCCTTCAATAAGAAAGAAAAAGAACCAATCAGAACTGAATCTTTTCTTTTTGATGAAACATACAAAAACAATCCAACCCATTATGACATTTCATTTGTTGTAGATTTACTCAATGATGAAGGTAGTTTGCAACCCACTAGAGTGGATTATGGCTTTATTGCTGATGACAAAAAAATCCATGAAGAATGGTTAAGTGTCTATCCAAAAGGTCGCGAACAAAACTGGTTTTCCCGTGAGTATAACCAACAGACCGAAAGCTACGACTGGAAAATGTCTGATTATTTCAAAGGCGAAAGAGTAAGTTGGAGAAATCAAACCAGACCGGATCAGCTATTCTTATCTAGTGCAGCACATTTAAATAGTGAACAAATCAAACCTATTTTTCATAGCCTAATAAATAGAATTACAATTATTAGCACAGATAGAATCAGCAATGAGATGGCAAAAAGGCAATGTAAAAAGTCTGAAAAAGATAAAAAAATCATGATTCAGTTGTTGCGTTCTGCGGGTATCGAATTAGACGATATTGTTTTTGAAAAGCCTAAAGTAAATTTTGAAGGACTTCCTGATGATATTCCTAATATTATTAAAGAAAAAATATTACAAGATCTACAACAACATATCATTGCCCAACATGAGACTTTTTTTGTGTATTTAGATAATGAAAATAAACCACAAAAAATAAATTTAGGAGACGAATCAGATGGTACGCAAAAATTATTTGAATTTTCAGGATTGATTCAGGCGGTTTTGCATAATGGCGATACTTTGGTTATTGATGAATTAAATAAAAGCCTGCATCCTGATCTGGTTAGATTCTTGGTTAAACTATTCAATTCCCCAATTAACCAAAGAAATGCTCAGCTTATTTTTACAACACATGAAACATCAGTGTTAAGGAAAAATCTATTACGTCGAGATCAAATTTGGTTTTGTGAAAAAAATAAGGATAGATCAACAACGCTTTATCCATTAACGGATTTTAAACCGCATATCAATCGTGAAGATATTGAAGAATATTATTTGAGCGGTAAATATGGGGCAAAACCTATTTTCCAAGACTTTAATTTCCCATTCTCTTTTTGGGAGGATTAAATCTATGGCAAAGAAAGCTCGAGATTTATCCCGTAAAGCACCAAAACGAGAAGCTTATAAAACTATTTTGATCGTTTGCGAAGGTGAGAAAACGGAAAAACTCTATTTTGAAGACTTGATTTCTACTAAAAACCTTTCTTCGGTAAATGTTCAAGTTTATTCTGGACGTGGTTCTGATCCTAAATCTGTGGTTGAAACTGCTATTGAAGAAAAAGATAAGCAAAGTCAACATTTAGAATTTGATGAAGTTTATTGTGTCATTGATAGAGATGCGCATCAAACCTTTGATGATGCCAAAAAGTTGGCAAAGGAACACAATATAAATTTGATTGTATCTTACCCAAGTTTTGAATATTGGTATCTTTGCCATTTTAAATATTCTCGTGCACCTATTATGAAAACAGGCAATAAAAGTGCTGGTGATAATTGTGTTGCTTTACTTAATCAAGAATGGAACGCAAAATTTTCAATGAATTACAATAAGGCACAGCAAGGTATTTATAGGGTTTTGTTACCTTATATAGAAACAGCAATAGTAAACTCAAGAAGGGCTTTTAGAGAAGCACAAACAGATGGTGAGTTGAATCCATCTACCGAAGTTCATGACTTGGTTGATAATTTAGGGAAAATTAAGCAGTAATCTTATGAAAAACTGCTTCGAAATCTTAAAAGTCTTCTGTCTATTCGCCGAAATGCTGCAATTTAAAGAAACGACCATCCTTTGATATTCCCCATCGTTCCCTTTAAAATGCGTTCAAGTTTTTAAACTTATCAACTTAAGTAACAGTTATGTTATTCACGTCGCACACGGCTATCTCATCAGCCAATTCCTCTCACCACACCACAACCGACGCCAAGATCAATGGGGCGATAGCTTGGAAAACCGTATGAGCTTCATTTTGGAAACCTACACTGCCATCCGCGCCGTTGTGGGCAAAGATTTCTTGGTGGGCGTAAAACTCAATTCGGCGAATTTCTAAAAAGGCGGTTTTTACGAAAGCGAATCGGTACAGGTGATACAAAAGTTATTGGAAATGGGCATTGATTTTATTGAAGTTTCCAGTGGCAACTACGAAAGCCCGTAAATGCTCGCCGCCAAAGACAGCACCCGAAAACGCGACGCCTTCTTCATCGATTACGCCGAAAAAGCCCGTGTAGTCAGCCAAGCTCCGCTGATTATCACCGGCGGTTTCCGTTCACAAAGCGCAATGGAAGATGCCTTATCCAGCGGCCATTTAGATTTGGTCGGTGTCGCCCGTCCGTTTGCCTTAGTCCCTGATTTGACGAACCAAATGCAAAATGGTACTTACCAAACCGTGCAACCCGACCGCATTCAAACAGGCGTGGCGTTGGTTGATAAAAAGTGGGGGCGATGCTGGAAATGAATTGGTATACGACGCAAATGGATTTGATCGGGCAAGGTAAGCAGCCAAATTCTAAGCTATCAGCTTGGAAAGTATTGCTGAAAACTTTGTGGGAAAATGGCAAAGCAGGGTTAAGTGTGGGTAGAGCTTGATGGGCAAGCGGTTGGGTTTGAATGAAGGTTTGCAAAAATGTCTAAAAATTTGACCGCACTTTTATGTGAAATGCCGTCTGAAATCTCAGACGGCCTTTACTTTTAACGCATCCACAATCAGCTTAAACACATTGGAATGCCCGCGGCG
>NZ_CALJRX010000220.1 GCF_937976265.1 uncultured Haemophilus sp. | reverse complement strand
CACAGATAACGGAGACCGCAAAAATTATTATGGCGATCTTGACTATTTCAGCCGGCTGTATGGATAAGCCGCCGATTCTCAGCCATCTTTTTGCACCCTTGGCTTCACTTCCGAATGGAATGATAAGAAGTACCATACCCATAGCAAACAGATAAAAAGGAAGCGATATCTTTTTATAAAAGTGATAATCGGGAAAAACGGATATGAAAAACATTCCCGCTATACCTACTATTACGGCTTTAATCTGCTTCTTTAAATAAAAAGCCTGATCGTCAAACTTTAGTCCCGCCTCATAGGAGCTTGTTGAAAAAAGCATGATAAGACCGAATATGGCAAGAAAAAACACCACCAAAATCATGGCATAATCAACATAACCGCCTTTAATTGCGGACAGCTTGAATATACCTCCGCCCTTACCGTCCGAATAAGCGGTTTTAACATCCTCATATGTGCCGTATTCATCTTTTTTTACATCTACAACCCGTCTCTTTGATGCCAATTCACTATCTCCAAATTCAAGCACTCTATTTCAGCGAATTAACGTAATCCCTGAACTCGTCTCCTCTTACTTCATAATTGGGAAACATGCCCCAGCTGGCGCAGGCAGGCGACAAAAGGACCGCATCTCCATCCTTTGCCTTTGATGTGCAGTATTCAAGAGCTTCCTTAAAGCCGTCCTTTTTACAAAAACTTGTAAAGCCGTGTTTTTCGGCACATTTTGCAATATTGTCCGCGGTTTGTCCTATCAATACAAGCTCCTTTACCCTGCCCTTAAAAGACTCTATCCATTCGTCATAACTGTTATTTTTATCATAACCTCCGCCTATACCCGCTCCCCAAGCAGAGTTTGCAGTTACTTTTCCTCCTTTGATAGTTATATCTCCTTTTTCTCCTTCATTACCATAATAAGTCGCACTGCTATCAAACGGGGAATAAGTAACAAAATGATTTTTAGTATATTTATGTCCTAACTTTAAATGTAAATCGTGGTTTAGCAGACGATGCGTTTTAATCCAACCACTTCCTAAAGCTTCAATGGTCGCACTACCGTTATCAATGCTATTTGCATAACCAGTTGCTTGATTATTTTCATTTAACTGTCCACCAATATAGATATTACCTAAACTCATAATAAGTGAATGATTACGGTTTACTAAATTACCGACACCTAAATCAAGTCTCTCACGAGCAGCAATAGTCGCTGCAGTTCCATCAGCATTCTCAAGATTATTTAAATTATTTGCTTGAATCGCAAGATGACTACCATAAATACGTGCAGTACCGATATTATTGACATCATTGGCTTTAATCACTGTGGTATCGCCATCAATTAAGCCAAAGTTATTTAGCTTATTAGTTTGAATACGTGTATTTATTGAAGAAATTTCTGAATTCTCATTATTTTGAATAGTCGCACCTTCAACTGAGGCTGAATTACCTACCACAAGGTTGGAGTTATTAACAAAATCACCTTTTGTTTTAAAAGTAAGATTATTGCCTACACCAAAGGCTTTATTTAGGGTAAAGCTATCATTTAACTCAATACCCAAATCTCCTTTTGTACTAATTGCCCCCTCATCAACTAATGTTTTAGCTTGCAATGTCGTTCCAATCACTGATTCAATTGTCCCTAGTGCATTATTTACAACTAAGGTCAAATCTGGATTGATAATATCAACTCGACCAGTTGATAAAATCTCACCTTGTTGATTATCAAGAGATTGATTAACTGTAAGATTTGCTGATTTTCCAACATAAATGCCGCCAGATTGGTTTTCAACATGATCTGCATTCATTACTAAATTAGCTGTTTGAATACCTTGAATCGGACTCTCTTGTTTAGCTTTTGTATTTTTATTATTTACATTTGTAACATTTAACACTAAACGATTTGTTGCACTAACCAAAGAGCCTTTATCACCTTCAGCTTGGTTATCAAGTGCGGTCAAATTTAATGTTGAATTTACACTTTGAATAATTCCACCTTTGTTATTTAAATCTGTACCAGATAATGTTAAATCCTGAGATGAAATTACACCTTGTGCATTATTTATTGCAGCAGAAGAAATCGCTGCTGTTTTCGCTGAAATATCACCTTGTGTATTATTCAAATTTTGGGTTTGAATCGTTAAATCAGACTCTCCCTGAATCACTCCTTTAAGGTTATTTAAATCATTTGCAAGCAATGTCACACGAGAAACAGATGAAATAATGCCATCTTGGTTGTGTAAATTTTCTGTTTTTAATGATAGTTCACCTTGGCTATAAACAATACCACGTTGATTATTAAATTGATTAACTGACAAATCGGCGCGATTTCCGGCAATCAATTTTCCATCTTCATTATTAACTTGCTGCGAAGTCAATAAAACTTGGCCACCTAACATTTCACCTTTCTGGTTATTTAATGTTGAGGTACTAATATCAAGGCTATTTTTCCCAAATAAATAACCAGATTGAGATTCAATATGTCCTGCATTCGTATTAAGTTTCACACCTTGATTTGACCAAATCACACCTTGATTATTTTGAATTAACGGACTTTGAATAGAGATCAAACCTTCAGCAGCAATCTTTCCTTGAGTATTATCTAACCCTTTTTTCAAATTCAATGAAAAGGCCTCTTTACCATGCTGAACCCAGCTACTCTTCTTATTACTAAGTTGTGCGGTATCTATCGCAAAATGCCCTGCATTTAGGTTAGCGTTCTCCGCTAAAATAATATCAGGACTGCTTAATGTAGTACGCCCCTCACTGTATAATGTTGCTTGCTTCAAATTTAAAGGTGATTGAGTAGATTGGAAAGCAATACTATCTGCTGTTGATTGGCTTTCCGATAAATCAACGGTACCTGCTTTAGCATTAATTTGACCACTCGCTAGATGCTGAGCTTTAGATGAAATAGAATTTTCAGCTGAGAGCATAATGCTAGCACCTTGGGCACTTTGACTATCTAATGAACGAGTCTCACCTTGTGCAGTATCTTGCGCTGTTACGCCTGCAGCAATTAACGCACCTTTACTAGCCTCAATATTCTTCGCTTGGTAAGTAACATTACCCTTCACCACAGTTTCACCTGTTTGAGTAACTTTATCCTTAGCTTGAACTGAGATCCCACCCTGACGCGAAACAATCGAACCATGTTGTGCCACATTAGCTTGAGAGCGTAATGATACATTACCTTGCTTAGTTTCAATTTTACCTGTATTTTCAATGGATTTTTTGGCGTTAATCTCAGCTTGTTGTGTTGAACTGATAGTACCACTATTGATAATTTTCCCTTGGCTATCAATCTTCACCTCACCTGCAGATGCACCAATGTGCCCTGCATTGCGTACGCCAAGGCCTTGACCGTTATCCACTAAATGGATTTTTTCAGCATACATTCCACCCAGATCGGA
>NZ_CALJRX010000219.1 GCF_937976265.1 uncultured Haemophilus sp. | reverse complement strand
TCTTATTACATTTCATTATAAATAATGCATTTCCATTCTTTTCTCACCGATTCAAAATTTTTTACTATATCGCCACGCAAACGATTAAATTATAAAAAATGAATTGGGATTATATTTTAAGTGTCACACCACGTTTTATTCATGCCACGCTGATGACCCTTCATCTCGCCTTTTGGGGCATTTTATTGTCGCTGGTGATTGGTGTGATTTGTGCGGTGATTACCACCTACAAAGTCAAATCATTAACTTGGCTAGTAAAAGGCTATATTGAGCTTTCTCGCAATACGCCTTTATTAATTCAAGTGTTTTTTCTCTATTTTGGGCTTTCTAAAATTGGCCTGAAATTAGATGGATTTACTTGCGGCATTATCGGCCTGGCTTTTTTAGGTGGAAGCTATATGGCAGAAGCGATTCGCGGAGGTCTGGAAGCGGTATCAAAAGGGCAAATTGAATCAGCCTTAAGTATTGGTCTAACCCCTTTTCAAGCTTTTCGCTATGTGATTTTCCCACAGGCCTTTGCGATTGCGACACCTGCAATCGGCGCAAATTGCTTATTCTTAATGAAAGAAACCTCAGTGATTAGTGCTGTCGCTGTTGCTGAACTCATGTTTGTCGCGAAAGAAGTCATCGGGCTCGATTACAAAACCAATGAAGCCTTATTTTTATTAGTGGTGTTTTATTTGATCATTCTATTACCGATGTCTATTTTCATCAGTTATTTAGAACGCCGTACTCGGAGAGCAAAATATGGGGCTTGAGTTATTATTCCAAGGCAGCAACATTGAACGCTTGCTCAACGGTTTATGGGTAACAGCTGAAATTGCGTTCGTTTCTGTCTTCTTCGCCTGTATTTTAGGTGTGATTTTTGGCGTCATTATGACGAGCAAAAATCCCATTATCAAAGCCATCTGCCGCTTTTATTTAGAATTTGTACGTATTATTCCATTGTTAGCCTTACTTTTTCTCGCGTATTTTGGTTTGGCAAAATGGTTTGATATTCACTTAGATGGCATTTCTGTATGTATTTTGGTGTTTATTTTCTGGGGAACAGCAGAAATGGGGGATTTAGTGCGTGGTGCATTAACTTCCATTGAAAAACATCAAGTGGAATCAGCCTACGCTTTAGGTTTAACGCCGTTTCAAACCTTTGTGTACATTTTACTTCCGCAAAGTTTAAAACGTGTAACACCAAGTGCGATTAACCTCTTTACCCGCATGGTAAAAACCAGTTCCTTGGCAATGTTAATCGGTGTAGTAGAAGTGATAAAAGTCGGTCAACAAATTATCGAGCATTCATTATTTAGTAATCAATCGGCGGCGCTTTGGATTTACGGTGTCATCTTCGGTTTATATTTTGTGATTTGTTACCCGCTATCCTTATTTTCCCGTTATTTAGAAACCCGTTGGGAAAGTTAATTTTAATTAGGAAAACACATGGCGTTATTAGAAATTAAAAACCTCGTCAAAAATTACGGTGATGTAGAAGCACTAAAAGGTATCAATCTTTCTATAGAGAAAGGCGAAGTCGTCGTTATTTTAGGTCCATCGGGTTGTGGTAAAAGTACTTTTTTACGCTGCCTAAATGGACTAGAAGAAATAAAGCGCGGTCAGATTTTGCTGCAAAATGCAGGAGAATTAGGTAAAGACATTCCTTGGGTTAAAGCGCGTCAACGCATTGGGATGGTATTCCAAAGTTATGAACTCTTCGCTCATTTATCCGTGATTGACAATATTTTGCTCGGCCCTTTAAAAGTACAAAAACGCGATCGCGCAGAAGCTGAAAAACAAGCCGATGAGTTACTTAAACGCGTAGGTTTATACGACCGAAA
>NZ_CALJRX010000218.1 GCF_937976265.1 uncultured Haemophilus sp. | reverse complement strand
TTTTGCAAATCGGGCTTTTATTTCGTGCTCAGTTCGATTAGACTTGCCCAAGCCGTAGCAGTTAAAAGCTACGCTTATTTGAATAGAGTCAATTTTAATTTAACAGAAGGTACAAATTTATGAACAAAACAGATTTAATCGATGCAATTGCAAGTGCAGCTGAATTAAACAAAAAACAAGCTAAAGCTGCATTAGAAGCTACTTTAGCTGCTATCACTGGTAGCCTTAAAAAAGGTGAACCTGTTCAATTAATCGGTTTCGGTACATTCAAAGTGAACAAACGTGCAGCACGTACTGGCCGTAACCCACAAACTGGTGCAGAAATCAAAATCGCAGCATCTAAAGTTCCAGCATTCGTATCTGGTAAAGCATTAAAAGACGCAATCAAATAATTTGTCTTAAAACGAATTTTAATTGAACCCTGCTTTGTCAGGGTTTTTTGTTGTCTAAATTTTAGCTTTACAATCATCATTTTGTCGATATAATTCCGAACCGAAACTTAAATACGGATATAAATAATGAAACGAAACATTCAACACCGAAATACCCAACAACGCAGACATGCCATTATGCAACTTCTGCAGGAACAAGGTGAAGTCAGTGTAGAACAGCTCGTACAGTTATTTGACACCTCTGAAGTGACGATTCGAAAAGATCTCACCGCATTGGAAAGTAATGGTTTCCTTCTTCGTAAATATGGTGGTGCTATTTTAATGCCACAAGAAATTATCGAAGAAGAACAAGATGATGAACTTTCGCAACGAAAGTTAGTCTTAGCAAAGGCAGCCGCAGAACGTATTCGTGATCACAATCGCATTATTGTGGATAGTGGCAGCACAACCGCCGCCTTAATTAAACAACTTAATCGCAAGCAAGGCTTGGTTGTGATGACGAATTCGCTTTCTGTGGCCACCGCATTACGTTCACTGGAAAATGAACCGACACTCTTAATGACGGGAGGCACTTGGGACACGCATTCTGAATCCTTCCAAGGTAATATTGCCGAGCAAGTGCTACGTTCTTATGATTTTGACCAATTATTTATTGGTGCCGATGGCATTGATTTAGAACGTGGTACAACGACATTCAATGAGTTGGTTCGCTTAAGCCAAGTGATGGCTGAAGTGTCTCGTGAAGTGATTGTGATGGTGGAATCACAAAAAATTGGCAGAAAAATGCCAAATGTGGAATTAACCTGGCAGCAAATTGATGTGCTGATTACCGATAACAAATTATCTCAGGCTGACAAAGACGCCATAATGGCGCAAGGCGTGGAAGTAATTTGTGTGGATGTGGCATAAAGTGCGGTCAGAAAAATAAGACTTTTAATTTTAGTAAATAAGGAAAAACTATGTGTGGTATTGTTGGTGCGGTAGCACAACGTGATGTAGCAGAAATTTTAATTAATGGTTTACACCGCTTAGAGTATCGTGGTTATGACTCTGCGGGTGTTGCTGTCGTGGATCCAAACCATGAATTACACCGCGTGCGCTGCTTAGGTAAAGTAAAAGCCCTTGATGAAGCGGTTGCAATCAAGCCATTAATCGGTGGTACAGGGATTGCACACACGCGTTGGGCAACCCATGGTGAACCATCTGAAGCCAATGCTCACCCGCATACTTCAGGTAACTTTGCTGTCGTCCATAACGGCATCATCGAAAATCACGAAGAATTACGTGAATTGCTTAAATCTCGTGGTTATGTATTTAATTCTCAAACCGATACCGAAGTGATCGCTCACCTTGTTAATTGGGAGATGCGTACAGCCTCAAATCTTCTTGAAGCGGTACAAAAAACCGTAAAACAACTTACTGGCGCATACGGTATGGTGGTATTAGATCGTGAGCATCCAGAACATTTAGTGGCTGCTCGTTCAGGCAGCCCATTAGTAATTGGTTTAGGGATCGGCGAAAACTTCCTTGCATCTGACCAACTCGCGTTATTAAGCGTGACTCGTCGTTTCATTTATTTAGAAGAAGGCGACATCGCAGAAATTACACGTCGTACCGTCGATATTTACGATGCGAATGGTCAAAAAGTAGAACGTGAAGTACACGAATCTAACCTTGAAAATGATGCAGCAGAAAAAGGCAAATTCCGCCATTTCATGCAAAAAGAAATCTATGAGCAACCAAATGCATTAATCAATACAATGGAAGGTCGCATCCTTCACAATAACGTGATTGTAGATGCCATTGGTAATGGTGCGTCAGAAATCTTAGAAAAAGTTGAACATATTCAAATCGTGGCTTGTGGTACCTCTTATAATGCAGGTATGACGGCACGTTACTGGTTTGAAGCACTAGCGGGTGTGAGCTGTGATGTTGAAATCGCATCTGAATTCCGCTATCGCAAATTTGTTACACGACCAAATAGCTTGTTAGTGACTATTTCTCAATCAGGTGAAACGGCGGACACCCTTGCCGCACTTCGTTTAGCAAAAGAAAAAGGTTATATGGCTGCCTTAACAATCTGTAACGTATCAAGTTCATCTTTAGTACGTGAATCGGATCTTGCCTTCATGACTCGTGCAGGCGTAGAAGTCGGTGTGGCATCAACCAAAGCATTTACCACTCAGTTGGCTGCATTGTTAATGTTAGTCACTGCAATTGGTAAAGTAAAAGGCAATATCTCAAACGAACAAGAAGTGGAAATTGTCAAAGCGTTACAATCACTTCCTGCTGAAGTTGAAAAAGCGCTTGCCTTTGATAAAGACATCGAAGCGTTAGCAGAAGACTTCGCAGAGAAAAACCATGCACTTTTCTTAGGTCGTGGTGAGTTCTACCCTATCGCAATGGAAGCTTCATTGAAATTAAAAGAAATTTCTTATATCCACGCAGAAGCTTATGCAGCAGGTGAATTAAAACACGGTCCATTAGCATTAATCGATGCGGACATGCCGGTTATCGTGGTTGCACCAAACAATGAATTGCTTGAAAAAGTAAAATCAAACATTGAAGAAGTGCGTGCGCGTGGCGGTCAGCTTTATGTGTTCGCGGATAAAGAAGCGGGCTTCACACCAAGTGAAGGCATGAAAATCATCACTATGCCAAAAGTGAATGAAATTATTGCGCCAATTTTCTACACTGTTCCAATGCAATTATTGTCATACCATGTGGCATTAATTAAAGGAACTGACGTGGATCAACCTCGTAACTTAGCAAAATCGGTAACCGTAGAATAAAGTGCGGTTGAAAATCAGCACGTTTTAAGACAAAAAAGCACAGGTTTAATCCTGTGCTTTTTGTTTAAATAAATCGATAACCGTTTTCTGACACTTCCAAAATGGAGGCATAATCCTTTCGCCAATCGCCTAACACAATTCGCGTGTACCCTTTTTCCTGATGAATAGCTTCTCGATGCGTATGACCGTGAATTAACCGTTCAACACCAAATGCTTTCACAGTTTGTGCTGTAAACGCTAAATTTACATCCATGATATCCAGCGACTTATATTGCTTATCTTGTTTACTCTTCGCACGAATTTTTTCTGCAATTTTTAACCGTACTTTTAATGGCAAACATAAAAACAGCCTTTGTCGCCAATTTTGATGCACTTTTCGGCGAAATTGTTGATATTTCACATCATCAACACATAAGGTATCGCCATGACAAATTAAGGTTTTCACACCATAGAGATCAACACAATGATAGTCAGGCAATAACGTTAAACCACAATCTTGTGCAAATTTTTTCCCGACGAGAAAATCTCGATTACCATGAATGAAATAACAAGCAATGCCCTTTCCTGTCAGGTTTTTAATCAACTGTTTTACTTGTGAGATTAAAGGTGAAGTTTCATCATCACCAATCCAAAAATCAAAAAGATCCCCCAAAATATAAACCGCCTGGGCTTCTTGTGCCTTGGTTTGCATAAAATCGTTAAAAAGTGCGGTTAATTCTGGATGCGCTTCGCTTAAATGAAGATCTGCAATAAAATAAATGGGTTTCATAACTATTCCGTCATTTTTTTCATTAGATTAGCACACATTTTTGTGTAATTTGCTATACTTTCCAAAAATTTTAAGTAGGTATTTTCTATGTTAAAAATCGCCAGAATTCTCATCATTACACTTTGTTGTATTTTAATTTGTGTGCTCGGTACGATCTATTCCTTTATTCGTTTCAAAAATCCAAGCAATGTGGGCGTTATAGCTCGCTGGTTTGGCCGCTTACACCCATTATTTGGCTTAGAAGTAGAACACCGTTTTCCACAAAATAAAGAGAATATGCCGCGTTGTATTTATATCGCTAACCACCAAAATAATTTCGATATGGTAACCATCTCTTACATGGTACTCCCTCGCACGGTGAGTGTAGGTAAAAAAAGCCTAATTTGGATTCCTTTTTTCGGCATTTTGTATTGGGTGACGGGCAATATTTTCTTAGATCGTGAAAATCGCGCTAAAGCACACAGCACCATGACGGAACTTGCTCGTCGTATTAATAAAGACAACCTGTCAATTTGGATGTTCCCTGAAGGCACTCGTAGCCGTGGTCGCGGCTTATTGCCATTCAAAACAGGGGCATTCCATGCAGCAATTGCGGCAGGCGTACCAATCGTACCTGTTGTATGCTCAACAACTCACAACAAAATTGATTTAAATCGTTGGGATAACGGTAAAGTGATTTGTGAAATGATGGATCCGATTGATGTATCATCCTACACAAAAGACAATGTTCGCGAACTTGCCTCTTACTGTCACGATTTGATGGAAAAACGCATCGCTGAACTCGATGCTGAAATTGCACAAGGAAAATAATATGTTGCGTCTTTCTCGTCGCCAATTATTAAAAACTACCGCAATTTCAACCGCACTTGCTACCACACCTCAATCAGTATTAGCGGCATCTCGTGAAAAATTAACCATTCCGCCGTTGATGGAAGCGAAACGTGGTCGCCCAATTATTCTTAATATGGAAGAAACCGGCTACAAGTTAGATGGCTCCCATAGTGTCAGTGTATGGGGCTTTAACGGCAATTATCTTGGGCCCACTATTCGCATCAAATCGGGTTCCTTTGCAAAACTCAATTATCACAACAATTTGCCACAAAGTATTGCGCTCTCTATTCAGGGATTACAAGCCAGTGGCGAATTATTTGGTGGCGCGGCAAAAGTTCTCAAAAAAGGGGAATCTTGGGCACCAATTATCCCAATAGACCAACCTGCCGCGACTTGCTGGTATCGTTCAGCGACCCTGGCAAACTCGGCTTATCAAACCTATCGCGGCATCGTGGGAATGTGGTTGATTGAAGATGAGCAAAGCCTAAAATCACAACTTCCTCATAAATATGGTGTGGACGATATTCCATTAATCTTACAAGACATGGAATTTAACGGCGACGGATTACAATTATTTAAGCAAAATCAACCGCACTTTGTCGGTAATCGCCTACTCGTTAATGGACAGGAAGCGCCTTATCTTGACGTCCCTCGCGGCTGGGTGCGTTTGCGTTTGCTCAATGCTTCATTAGCAAGAGCCTATGATCTCCGTTTAGATAACGAACAAGACATGTTACTCGTTGCGAGAGATTTAGGTTTTTTACCTCAAGGTAAAGCGATCAATTCTCTCATTCTTGCACCGGGTGAACGTGCCGAAGTGTTAGTCAATTTAAGCGAAGGAGAAGGTGTATCACTTATCTCTGGGACCAAACGTGGTTTCTTCGACAAAATCAAAAATGTATTCAGTTCAGGTAATGATTTTGCAGATAACACCGTTTTAGAACTTCGCCCACAAGGTGAAATCTCTGCATTCAGTAAAAAAATGAATGAGTCATTTAATACTGATGCCACGGCTATGCTCGAAAGTAAAATCGCCCAAGAACGGACCTTTGAATTGGATGTCACGAATGGCTTAATCAATAAACAACGCTTTGACCCGCGCCGTGTTGATGTTTCGGCTAAAGTTGGCAGCGTCGAACGTTGGATTATCAACAGCTCGCTGCCTGTGGGCTTCACCATTCAAGGCGCTAAATTTGTGATTGAAAGCCAAGATGACGTCAACGTCGATGTGTCGGAACTATCCTGGAAAGACACGATTTGGGTGAAAAAGAAAGTACAAATTTTAGTAAAATTTGAACAACCTTCGTCAAATACCCATCCATTCTTATTTGGCTCATCCAATTTAATGCTGGCAGATATGGGCTGCCTTGGTATAATGCTTGTTCAATAAAATAATCATATAAAAAGGAATCTAACATGAAAAAAATCTTCACATTCACTTTAATTACCACCTTATTTTCAGCTAGTGCCTTGGCTGCAGCACCTAAATCAAAAGATACCGCTAAAGACGCTGCAAATGAGCC
>NZ_CALJRX010000217.1 GCF_937976265.1 uncultured Haemophilus sp. | reverse complement strand
AATATCAAACGTCGGAGAGCAAGAACAAATGGCTAAATTTAATAAAGATAGCGTTAGCGGTACAGTTACCGTTGTTGTGTTGCTAAGTTTAGTGTGTTCTATCGTGGTTTCTGGTGCTGCAGTAGCATTAAAATCCAAACAAGATGAACAAAAAGCACTCGACGTTCAACGTAACATTTTAACTGTTGCAGGTTTAATGAAAGAGGATAAAGCTTCTGTTATTCAGGATACCTATAACAAATTTATTGAGCCTCGTTTAATTGATTTAAATACAGGTGATGTAGTTCAGGCTTCAGCCGATGAAATTAATAAATTTGAACCGAAAGATGCCATTAAAGATCCTGCAAAAAGCCAAGCAATTCCAGCGGAAGCAGATAAAGCAGGGATTAAAGTTCGTGCAAATCAAGCACGTGTTTATCTTGTAAAAGATGAGCAAGGCAATGTCAGTCAAGTCGTATTACCAATGTATGGTCGCGGTTTATGGTCAACCATGTACGGTTTCGTTTCGGTTGCACCAGATGCAAATACCATCAAAGGTATCACTTACTATGACCAAGGTGAAACAGCCGGTCTTGGGGGCGAAATTGCGAACCCGCGTTGGCAAGCACAGTTTGTTGATAAAAAATTATTCGATGAACAAGGTAACCAAAAATTCAAAATCTACAAAGGTAGCTCTGCTGCAGATAAAGAGCACGGTGTAGATGGTTTATCAGGTGCAACTTTAACCAGTAACGGTGTTCAAGGTTCATTTGATTATTGGTTCAGCCAAAATGGCTTTGGTCCATTCTTAGCGAAATTTAAAGCAGGAGAAATCAAATAATGGCTGATGCAAAAGTAAACTTAAAAGGTCTTTTATTCGATCCTATTGTTAAAAATAACCCGATTGCCTTGCAAATTTTGGGTATCTGTTCTGCATTAGCGGTAACGACCCAATTACAAACTGCGATCGTTATGGCGATTGCGGTAAGTTTGGTAACCGGTTTCTCCAGTTTGTTCATTTCATTGATTCGTAACTATATTCCAAATAGTATCCGTATCATTGTGCAACTGGCGATTATCGCATCTTTAGTAATCTTGGTTGACCAAGTATTAAAAGCTTATGCTTATGGTTTATCTAAACAGCTTTCTGTATTCGTTGGCCTTATCATTACAAACTGTATCGTAATGGGCCGTGCAGAAGCGTTTGCGATGAAATCACCACCGTTAGAAAGCTTTGTTGACGGTATCGGTAACGGTTTAGGTTATGGTGCGATCTTATTAATCGTCGCCACATTACGTGAATTAATCGGTTCTGGTCGTTTACTTGGTTTCCCTGTATTCCAAACTATTCAAGACGGTGGTTGGTATCAACCAAACGGTTTATTCCTTCTTGCACCAAGTGCGTTCTTTATTATCGGCTTCGTTATTTGGGGCTTAAGAACGTGGAAACCTGAGCAACAGGAGAAATAATCAATGGAACATTATATTAGCCTATTCGTGAAGGCGATCTTCATTGAAAACATGGCGCTCTCTTTCTTCTTAGGGATGTGTACTTTCCTTGCGGTTTCTAAGAAAGTTTCCACGGCGTTTGGCCTTGGTATTGCAGTAGTTGTTGTACTTGGTATTGCGGTACCAGCTAACCAATTTGTGTACGAACACGTATTAAAAGATGGCGCATTGGTAGAAGGTGTGAGCCTTGAGTTCTTAAACTTTATTACCTTTATCGGGATTATCGCGGGTCTTGTTCAATTACTTGAAATGACCTTAGATAAATTCTTCCCTGCACTTTATAACGCATTAGGTATTTTCCTTCCACTTATCGCCGTAAACTGTGCGATCTTCGGTGGTGTATCTTTTGCGGTACAACGTGAATACACTTTTGCAGAATCTGCAGTTTATGGTGTGGGTGCAGGGTTAGGTTGGATGTTAGCAATCGTTGCACTTGCTGGCTTAACCGAAAAAATGAAATATGCCGATGTACCGGCAGGCTTAAAAGGATTAGGGATTACCTTTATCACTGCGGGCTTGATGGCGCTTGGCTTTATGTCATTCTCTGGTATTCAGTTATAAGGAGGCATAAATGAGCGAATCTTCAATTTTATTATTAGGTGTTGCGGCATTTACGGTTATCCTTTTAGTGCTCGTTGCGATTATTTTATTCGCTAAATCAAAATTAGTGGATTCTGGTGATATCACCATTTCTATTAATGACGATCCTGAAAAAGCGATCACTTTACCAGCTGGCGGCAAATTACTTGGTGCTTTAGCGAGTAAAGGTATCTTCGTTTCTTCTGCGTGCGGTGGCGGTGGCTCTTGTGGCCAATGCTTAGTGAAAGTAAAAAGCGGTGGCGGTGAAATTTTACCAACCGAACTTTCTCATATCAGCAAACGTGAAGCGAAAGAAGGTTATCGTTTAGCTTGCCAAGTAAACGTAAAAGGCAGTATGGACGTTGAATTACCGGAAGAAATCTTTGGTGTGAAAAAATGGGAATGTACGGTTATTTCTAACGATAACAAAGCAACCTTCATCAAAGAGCTTAAATTGGCTATTCCTGAAGGCGAGGAAGTACCTTTCCGTGCCGGTGGTTATATTCAAATCGAAGCTGATCCACATACGGTTTATTATAAAGATTTCGATATTCCAGAAGAATACCACGAAGATTGGGATAAATACGATTTATGGCGTTACGTGTCTAAAGTGGACGAACATATTACCCGTGCTTACTCTATGGCTTCATACCCAGAAGAGAAAGGCATCATTATGCTTAACGTGCGTATTGCAACGCCTCCACCACGTCAACCTGATGCACCTCCAGGTCAAATGTCTTCATACATTTGGTCATTAAAACCAGGTGATAAAGTGACAATTTCTGGTCCATTCGGTGAATTCTTTGCGAAAGAAACCGACAACGAAATGGTCTTCATCGGTGGTGGTGCGGGTATGGCACCAATGCGTTCTCATATCTTTGACCAATTAAAACGTTTACACTCTAAACGTAAAATATCGTTCTGGTATGGTGCACGTTCTAAACGTGAAATGTTCTATGTAGAAGATTTTGATCAGCTTCAAGCCGAAAATCCGAACTTTACATGGCACGTGGCATTATCTGATCCGTTACCGGAAGATAACTGGACTGGTTACACCGGCTTTATTCACAACGTACTTTATGAAAACTACTTGAAAAATCATGAAGCACCAGAAGATTGTGAATACTACATGTGTGGACCTCCGGTGATGAACGCTGCGGTAATCAAAATGTTGAAAGACCTCGGTGTTGAAGATGAAAACATCTTATTAGATGACTTTGGTGGTTGATTTTAGTTAATCAAAACATCATGAAAACTGACCGCACTTTGTGATGAAGTGCGGTCAATATTTAAGATGGATGACAGGCAAGCTGATGGAAGAGTCGGTTTGCCTGTAATTCATATATTTAGGAAGGAATAGATGAAAAAAGTATTAAGCGGATTGATTGCGGTTGTCTTAGCTTGTTCATTAAGTGCGTGTAAGAAAGATCCGGAAATTATTTCACTTAGCGGTAAAACCATGGGAACGACTTACCATATCCGCTATATTGAGGATGATTCTGTTAGCGAAAACGCACAAAAAACACATGAGCAAATTGAAGTGGTTTTAAAAGACGTGAATCAGAAAATGTCCACTTACATTAAAGATTCCGAATTAAGTCGCTTTAATCAAAATACACAAGTAAATACACCAATTGAAATCTCTGCTGACTTTGCCAAAGTATTACAAGAAGCAATCCGTTTAAATCAGGTTACTGAAGGTTCATTAGATGTCACAGTAGGACCAGTGGTAAATTTATGGGGATTTGGCCCAGAAAAACGCCCAGAACGTAAACCAACCCCAGAACAACTTGCTGAACGTCAAAGTTGGGTAGGAATTGATAAAATTCACCTTGATATGAGCGGTAAAACTCCAACATTAAGTAAAGCCGTGCCACAGGTTTATATTGATTTATCATCCATTGCTAAAGGTTTTGGGGTGGATCAAGTCGCTGATGTGTTAGAGCAAAACCACGTACAAAATTATATGGTAGAAATTGGCGGGGAAATTCGCGCTAAAGGTAAAAATCCTGAGAATAAAGCGTGGCAAATCGCCATTGAAAAACCTAATAATACCGGTGAAAGAGCAGTTCAAGAAGTGATTGGGTTAAATAATATGGCGATGGCGACCTCAGGCGATTACCGTATTTATTTTGAGGAAAACGGTCAACGCTTTGCGCATGAAATCGATCCGAAAACAGGTTATCCAATTCAGCATCATTTAGCCTCAATTACCGTGCTTGCACCAAGTTCGATGACAGCAGATGGCTTATCTACAGGTTTATTTGTACTTGGTGAAGATAAAGCCTTGGAAGTGGCCGAGAAAGAAAATATTCCGGTTTATTTAATTATGAAAACCGAGCAAGGCTTTGAAACGAAAATGTCGTCAGCTTTCCAAAAATTACTCGCAAATAAGGAATAATCATGCAAACGTTATTTTTTACCCTAATCGCTTTTGTGGCCATTATTGTATTAATGTCTGTGGGCTTTATCTTTAAAAAACAAAGCTTAAAAGGTAGCTGTGGAGGTCTTTCCTCACTTGGTATTGCCAAAGCCTGTGATTGCGATAAACCTTGCGACACCTTGCAAGAAAAATTAGATGCTGGCGATGAAAATGCCAAAGCTGAATACGAGCAAAAATTTGCGAAGAAAGACGATGATTCGCAATTTTATGAAGTGAAATAATTCACTCAAAATCAACCGCACTTTGTGCAACAATCTTAATTTATGGGGCGGAAGTCATTCCGCCATATTTCAATCATTATCACCAATGTGCTTCGCCTTAACCGAAGTTACGGGAGACTTATGTTAACTTCAAATACTTATAATCAACATTTCGCACCATTGAGTGCAGAGCAACTTGCCGAAAATGCCACTAAAAAGGTTATTTGCGGTATGTCTGGTGGGGTGGATTCCTCCGTTTCCGCGTTTATTCTTCAACAACAAGGCTACCAAGTGGAAGGCCTGTTTATGAAAAACTGGGAAGAAGATGACGATACCGATTATTGCACAGCCGCAGCGGATCTTGCTGATGCGCAAGCAGTATGTGACAAGCTAGGTATTAAGCTACATAAAATCAATTTTGCGGCGGAATATTGGGATA
>NZ_CALJRX010000216.1 GCF_937976265.1 uncultured Haemophilus sp. | reverse complement strand
TTAACTAATTGTTTTAAAATGGAAATTTGAGATTTTATTTCACTGTTATTAAAACGCCATTCACATTCCTTCAAATACAGCTCAAAATGCTCTTTGGGAATGCCATTAAACTTGCGTAAATGACGTTTTGCTTGATTCCAAAAATTCTCAATTCCATTTATGTGGTTATGATTTTCAGCAAAATGCATGCTGTGATTTATGCGAAAATGGCTAAATTCGCTGACATCAAGCACATCATAACTACGGTAAGTATCGGTGTAAACAATACTATCAGGCTTAACTTTTTCACGGATAATTGGCAATAGTGTCGCTGATTGAGCATTTGGCACAACAACGGTATAAACTTTACCATTGCGCTTGAGAAGTCCAAATACCGCGACTTTTCCTGCGGCACCGCGACCACGTTTACCCTTACGAGCACCGCCGAAATCGCTTTCATCGGCTTCAATTTCGCCCTCAAACATTTCTAAGTGAGAACTGGTTTGATAGATGAGTAAGCGCAAGCGATGAAAGTAATAAGCGGCTGTATTTTTGTTTACATTTACCAACTCACTCGCTGTTCTAGCCGTAACACCTGCGACAAACAGTTCAATGAGTTTATTTTGTTTATGCTGACTTAAGCGACTTTTTCTCATTGGTTTATTCTAGCCTAAATGGAATTTTTAGTCGTTATCTAGTACAGCCCTTAAAATTTTAGTCATAGCAACAAAAAGTGCGGTCGATTTTCAACATTAAAAAAACAAACTGAAACTCGACCGCACTTTGTCTTTACCTAACTATACCCCATCAACTTCAACAAATCCCGTGTGTAGGTGATAGCTTCGTTGCGGTTTGCGACGCCGATTTTTTGGTATAAGTTGCGAATGTGGGTTTTGATTGTAGTGGTTGCTACTTGAAGCTCATCAGAGATTTGTTCATTACTGTAACCGGAATAAATCAAGCCCAGCACCTGCCATTCCCGTTGCGTCAGCGGGCTGATTTTGAGCAGTTCCGGTACTTGTGGGTTGGATAGTAATTTGGCGACGAATTGTTCATCAAAATGGGCAAATTTATGGCGGTAATATTGGTTGATATTACGCAAAATAAATTGAGCTTTGTGTAACGCCAATTCATCTAATACATTTAGCTGTAATAACTGGCGGATTTGTTGGCCATGTTTTCCCCTTCAATGACAAAAGCACTGATAAAATTGGTTTGTCTTGCCAGTTTTAATGCATCAATTAAGTCTTTTTGCGCTAAGTCTTTTTGATTTTGCAGAAAATACCAACGATTACGCAAAATGAGTGCACGGTTTAAATCACCAGTTAAATGAAATTCTTCTGCGGTGGAAATGAGTTTATCCAGAATTAGTTTGGCCTCCTCAAATTGCCCCAATAAAATTTGTGCACGAACAATATTGCGCCATTGTACTTGGGTAAAATGATTACGATCCGTTGTAGGCTGTTGGCTTTGAATAAGCCAAGCACGAGCCGATTCTACGTCAT
>NZ_CALJRX010000215.1 GCF_937976265.1 uncultured Haemophilus sp. | reverse complement strand
TGCAGCAGACGAAGGCGTGCAAGCGCAAACCATCGAGCACTTAAACATTTTGAGCTTGTTGCAATTGCAGGAAATCATGGTGGTGATCACCAAAGCCGACCGCGCCAATGCGCAACAAATTGACGCATTAGAACAACAGCTACGCCAACAATATGCCATCTTGGCAAACAGTAAATTCTTCGTGACCTCTGCCACCAGCGGTCAAGGCATCGAAACGTTACGCGATTATTTGGCGCAGTTGCCGGAATTATCGGACACAGAAAAACCGTTCCGTTATGCCATCGACCGTATTTTTACCATTAAAGGTGCCGGCACCGTGGTGACAGGCACAGCATTTGCGGGCAAAGTTACCATTGATGACGAATTGTATTTAAGCAATGGACAAAAAGTGCGGGTGAAAAATATCCACGCACAAAACGAACAAAGCACGGAAGGCTTGGCGGGGCAACGCCTGGCATTAAATATTAACTTGGATTTCGACCGCACGTTAATTGAGCGCGGCGATTGGTTGTTCTCCCAACCGCCTGCCAAAGCGACAGATCGCGTCACCGTTTGGCTAGAAAACCAAATTCCACTGAACGAAAGCCAACCGGTGCATATTTATCACGCCGCCTCACACACCACAGGCAAGCTGACGTTATTGCAACAACCCAAACTCGCACCTCAGCAACACGCGCTGGCAGAACTGATTTTAGAACAACCGTTGTTTTTGGCGCATGGCGACAAAATCATCTTACGTAACAGCAACTCAACCGCCGTACTCGGTGGCGCAAAAGTGATTGAAATCCATTCACCGAAACGCCATAAGCGCACAGAAGCCCGTTTCGATTATTTACGCCAACTGATTCAAGCAGAAACAGCCGAAAAACGCACTGCACTTTATCTGCAAAATCATGCGGTGGAAGCCGAGCAGTTGATGTGGATTGAACAACTGACAGAGACACAACTGAATGACATTCTTGAAAAAAACGGCGACATTCGTTTCCAAAGCTGGTGTTTTAATGCCGAGTATCGCGCGCAACAAACAGCGAAATTATTGACCGCACTTGCGCAATATCACGAACAACACCCCGACCAACTCGGCTTAGGTAAAGCCCGTTTATATCGCATTGCGGCACTGAACCAGCCGGAAAAACTGATTTATCATTTTATTGATGAATTATTAGCCGAAAATCAGCTACAGCAAACCCGTGGCTGGTTACACACTGCTGATCATAAAATTCAATTTAATGAACAAGAACGTGCATTATGGCAGCAAGTTCTTGAGCAATTTGAGCAACATAACGGACAAGCATTGTGGGTGCGTGATCTTGCGGGCTTATTAGGACAGGAAGAAAGCGCCATGCGCAACTTCCTCTACAAAGCCGGTAAATTAGGCTATCTCACCGCTGTGGTGAAAGACCGTTTCTTCCTGACCGAGAACATTTATGCCACTGCCCGTTTAATCAAACAGCTTGTCGCCGATAAAGAAGGCTTTTCGGTCAACGAATTGCGAGACGTCTTACAATTCGGACGTAAAATGACCGTCCAACTGGTGGAATATTTCGACCGCTGTGGCTTCCTGCGTCGCAAAGGTAATATTCACGTATTGCGCGATGCGGACGTGTTTGATTTGTAAAAGTGCGGTAAGTTTTTAAGTTATTTTTTAGGCGTTAAAGACCGCAATCAACTCTCTTACTTTGACGCGTTTATGCGGTGCTTGGCTGATGGAGCGTTGTACTTTTAAACGGCGGATTTTCGCGCCTTGGTAGATTTCTCGGGTGAATGACGTGTCGTGGTTGGAAATCACTACTTGGACATTGCGTTGTTTCACGGTGTCTTTGGCTAGATTGGCAAGATCGCGCTGGTGGGCGATGGAAAATTCATTGCCGGAATAATTGGTGAAATTGCTATTTTGTGAAATGGGAGCATAGGGTGGGTCGCAGTAAATGACGCAGTCTTCATCCGCCATTTGGAAGGTTTGTTGAAAATCGGCGCAAATAAAGACCGCACTTTGTGCTTTCGCTGAGAAAAAACGGAGTTCTTCTTCCGGGAAATAATGGGTTTTGTAAGCACCGAAAGGTACATTAAATTCATTTTTGGCGTTGTAGCGACACAAGCCGTTAAAGCCAAAACGATTTAAATACAGAAATAACACGGCGCGTTGGAATGCATCGGTACTTTGATTAAATTCTTTACGCTTGGTGTAGTAGTAACTTTCCGTATAGCATCGGGATGAAAGAAAA
>NZ_CALJRX010000214.1 GCF_937976265.1 uncultured Haemophilus sp. | reverse complement strand
TTTAAGGAACCGCTGTTGTCACTAGAACGACTCTATCACTATATTGACCTCGAAATTAACCGCACTTTACAACGTGCGGGTTGGGATAAATCAGAGCTAAAAAATATTCCCATTCTACTTGGTTCTACCGCTTATATGATTAGCGACTGTGAAACGCGTGTAGCTCATCATCAAGCATTACCGAAAGAATATAACCTTACTGCCATCGCTGAGGATTTAGGAAATCGCTATCAGACCGAAGTATTTAGTTTTGCCACGTCTTGTACATCTTCGGCGCAAGCCATTGGTTATGCATACAAAATGCTGAAAGCTGGCATGTATAAAAAAGCCCTAGTCATTGGTTTTGAGATGTTTAATCGTCTTACCTTTGAACATTTCCAATCGATGAACCTATTATCACAAGCCAATGAATATCAGCCTTTCATCAATCCTACGGGCATTGTATTAGGCGAAGGCGTTGGGTGTGTCGCATTATCAACAGAAAAAAACGTGTCATTCCCATGTGAAATATTGGGGATAACAACGATTACAGATAATGAAAATCTGACAAACAGTAGCGAAACGGCATTACATCAATTACTCACCAACTGTTTAGCAAAAACAAATCTAAAAACAGAAAACATTCAAGGCATTAAAGTGCATGGTGTAGGGGGGAATAGCGATGAGATGGAACAATCAGTTTTACAGGAGCTCTTCCCGAATACCGAAACCATTTTAGTAAAACCCTATATGGGGCATACGCTTGGTGCCAGTGGTGCATTAGAAACCGCATTTTTAATCGAACACTTACAAAAAACTGATGTTAAGTGCGGTCACTTTTTAAATTATTTTTTAGGTTTTGGCGGTAGCAATATTGCATGGATTTTAAAGGTGAGTGAATGACATTTTATATAAAACAAACTAATCATTTCATCGCCAATGGAGTTGATGATAAAACATTACGCCAGCAACTCAAAGAACAAGGTCTCGATGCTCGTCGTTTAAGCCGTTTTACTCAACTTGCTTTGCTTGGTGCGATACCATTAAAACCCTATATCGATGGAAAGACAGGAATTTATTTAGGATCGCTTTTTAATTCGCCGAGCAAGTTCGATAAGATGTTTCATCAACTGATGGAACAAAATTTGCCTAGTCCTTTAGATTTTATGGCGAATATCAATAACGCAGCGACGTTTCAACTGACTCAAACCTTACAAACCTCAGCCAACTCCGTATTTTTAGCGATTAACCATCAAACCATTTGGCAACCGCTAAAACTCGCCTTATTGGATCTTGAAAATGATGAAATATCATCTGCATTAATCGGTTGGACTCTGGAAAAAAGTGAACATTCTGAGCAAACTGAAGGGGCTGTATTTTGGCTTATTTCTAAAAATAAGGAAGATGCAGAAAGAGAACTTGATCTCTCATCTCTTGATAATTCAATGTCTGAAAACTTAGACTTTCTCTCGCAAATCAAAAAAATAACACCTTAATTTATATCAATTAAGGTGTTATTTGGTAGAAAATTACTTAACAATATCGCCTTTTAACGCCACACCACTCATTAAGTTACCCGCATGGCATTCATATTGTGTTGTACTTTGGAAAGTGTTCTTTTTGTAATAACTGACGATATTACCTACTTTGCTTGCACCTTGTGATTTAGCTCTATCCTGGAATTGTTTCACAGTAGAAAGGAACGCCCACTGGCAAGATTTTTCATCTGTTTTATTTGCCGCATTTGTTTTCTTATTGCTTACAACACCAGCTTTAACGACTTTACCTGGTGCAGATTTACCAAAGTAAAGCTTAACCGATGGATCAACGATTTCTTTTGCTTCAGGGGAATTTAAAGCATCCTGAATAGAATAGTAATGAGTTGTATCTCTTGGCGCACAAGCAGCCATAAGCATAGCTGCAGCAACAATACTCAATTTAGATACTAATTTCATTTTGACTCCTTGTGATTTGAATGAAATAAATAATTTCTCTTTATTACATAGAGGTGAACAATATACCAGATTTTAACCAACCTGTGACTATTTTATTGTGAATAGAAGTAGTGTAAAATCTCACCTTCAAATTATAATTTATAATATTAATAAGGCTCCTATTTTATGAAGAAATTATTACTTTCCTCACTTTTATTTGGCTCACTTATTCTTTCTGCGTGTTCTTCAGGTGTCAACGATGTAAAACCTGTGGAAAGCAAAAATATCAAAGAAGTATGCTTGAAAGGTTCTATTCGTAAAGCACCAGATGAAATTGTTGATGCTTTAACGAAAAGTTTAAAACAAAAACATATCGCAGCAAGACTTGTTAAAAAAGATGAAGGCTGTAGTCATATTTTACACTTCAGCGTAAAAGGTAACTCTAAAATTATTGCAAGAGCAAGATTAGATTTAAGAGATTCAAATAAACTTTCTCTTGGATCTGTTTCTTATAAACATCGCGGTGATGAAGCTGATCGTGTAAAACAAGTTGGTTTACAAGGCCAAACAGATTTAATGATTAATGAATTATTCAAAAACAATTAATTTTTAACAATATAACATGACTGAAATCTGTAATTTCTCTTTCTCACTTCAAGGATGGAGTATTGTTTGCAATAAATTGCTCACCGTAGATGATTGGAAACAAGGCTATGCTTATTTACGAAACCAAAGTGAAACATTTGAAGACTTTGCACCTAAATTAGCCTTTTTACCCCCTCTAAAACGCCGTCGCTTAAGTGACTCTGCGCGTCTATTTTTTGAGGCTGCGTGGGATTTAGTAGGAGAAAATGCAGATATGCCTGTGGTTTATGCCTCATCAAACAGTGAAATGAATCGTAATTTTGCGTTGTGGCATTCCTTATTAAAAGAGGGAGATGTTTCTCCCATCTCTTTTAGCCTCTCAGTTCATAATGCATTAATTGGACAATGGTCTGAATTACGTCAAGTTAAATCAGAAACCACTTCGATTATGGCCCGAGTTGACAATCTTGAAACCGCACTATTGGAAGCAACATTATTGCTTAATGAAGGGCATGAAAAAGTGCTTGTTGTTATTGCAGAATCACCTCTTGAAGCAAAATACAATGCTCAACCGGTCATTCGTACTCCTTTAGGCTATGCCTTAGCTTTAGTCGTTACTAAAGGGGAGCAATATCAATTAACACTTACCGATTCCCCTTTTGATTATGATATCACTGACAATGCGCTAACTTGGGTTTCTCATCAACATCTTGATAGTCGCACTTGGCATACACCAAGTAGCTCAAATGGAACTTGGCTATGGCAGAAAAATTAGATTTTCTTAAACGCTGGCTTGCTACAGCAATTGCATTTTTATTTTGGGCTGTCGCAGGCACGTTATTACAACTCGTTTTACTTCCTTTTGCCAAAAAAGGAAAGCAAGCTAATTTATCTACCCAGTTAAAAGTTCGTCATTTTGTTGGCGGGATCTGGTACTATTTTATTCGCTACCTGTCTTGTGCGGGTGCCTTAAAAGTGACTTACCATGGGTTTGAAAAATTGGGTCGTCAAGGTCAATTAGTTGTGGTTAATCACCCATCTCTACTTGATGTAGTACTGATTCTCAGCAAAGCTCCCTCACTTAACTGTATTGTGAAAAAAGATCTTTTACACAATCCTACAATGAGAAATCAAATTCTCGCTTGTGGCTTTATTCCCAATACAGAGTCGCTAGAGCTTTTGGACCATTGTGAACGTGTCTTACAACAAGAAAGCCTGTTATTATTTCCTGAAGGAACAAGAACTGGCTGGGATGGCATTGTTAAATTGAATCGTGGTGCCGTTTCAATTGGATTACGTAGCGCAAAAGTGATTACACCTATTACCATCAAGATGAATCCATTAAGCCTAAAAAAAGGTCATCCATGGTATAAAATACCCGATAGACAAATTCATTATGAACTATCAGTTGGCGATGATATAGATCCAAAAGAATGGATAGAAAATCAATCTATCCCAATGGCATCTCGCCGTTTAACGAAATATTTAGAAGATTATTTTAATTCTCAAACCTCACAAAAAGGATCGCAATAATGCAACTTGAACAACAATTAAAACAACTTATCATTGACAGCCTGGCATTAGAAGACATCAGTATCGAAGATATTGAAACTGACATGCCTCTTTTTTCATCTGAAGGGCTAGGTTTAGATTCAGTTGATGCCTTAGAATTAGGCTTAGCTGTTCAAAAAACATTTGGTTTACAATTAGATGGCGAACAAACTCAATTAAGAGATTACTTTGAAAGTGTAGCCACGCTTGCTCACTTTATTCGCACACAAAAAGGTGAGGCATAATTCATGACTGAACAGGAAATCAGAGACTTATTGACGGAAGCTCTGGAATCATTATTTGAGATTGAGCCAGAAAGAATTAAACCAGAAACAAATCTTTATGAAGATTTAGAGATCGATAGTATTGATGCTATTGACTTAATTGATCATATTAAACGTAAAACAGGGCATAAACTTCAAGCGGAAGATTTCCGTAATGTGCGTACTGTAGATGACGTGGTTCAGGCGGTTCTTAAACTTAGTCAAAACGCACAATAATGACTCCTTACTTACCGACTTCTCTTATTGCTCAGCACCCAAATTGGCACTATGCTGATTTTGAGTGCCGAGCATTTCAAATTTCAGCTGAATTGCAACAGCGTCAACTTCGTTCTGTCACGGTATGGCTAGAAGATGGTGCAACATTGGCATGCTTACTGCTAGGTGCTTGGCATGCCAATGTTCGTGTTCTTTTTCCACCCAATTTCACTGAAGAAAGTATTCAGTGGGCAAATGAGCATTCTGAACTTTGGCTCACTGATCGTGATATTGAACTCGAAAAATGCGAGCAAATCTCTCAATTTGGTATTACACAAGATTGGAAAAAAGTTACTAAAAATCAACCGCTCTTTGACTTTAGCAACCAAACTGAAATCTGGTTGAAAACATCAGGCAGCACAGGTGAAGCCAAAACCATCATTAAAACAGCAGAACAAATGTGGTTAGGCGGAGAAGTCTTAGCCGAAGGTTTACCATTTACTGCTGAAAATAATATTACTGCAATTAGTACAGTGAGTATTCAGCATATTTACGGCTTAACCGTACATATTATGATGTCACTGGTTAACGGCTGGCAAATTGGTCGAAAACAACTTTTCTACCCTGAATGTGTCATGCAAGAAGCCAATAAATCACAATCGGCAGTTATTGTGAGCAGCCCAGCAATGCTTTCAGGCATAGATTGGCAACAAATGAAAATTGCTGAAAATATTGTTGGTATTATTTCTTCAGGTGGTGCATTAGCTGAAGAGTTATCTGAGCAAATTAGAGCTAAAATTCACCATCCTGTTATCGAAATTTATGGCAGCACTGAGACGGGCCCAATTGCTATCCGGGATGATATTTCCCTTTGGCGACAATTACCTAATAGCAAACTTGGCAGCAATGGGCAAGGCGAGTTATGGATCGAAGGTGTTTGGCTTGCCAAACGTGAACAAACTGCAGATGTAGTTGAGTTTGAAGAAAATGGTTTCCGTTTATTAGGACGAGCGGATCGCATTGTCAAAATAGGAGATAAACGCATTTCCTTATTAGGCGTAGAAACAGCGTTGAATAAACACGAATTTATTGAGGATTGTTATATTGCTCAACACCCTGAAAAATCTCGTCTTGCCGCATGGATTGGATTAACTGAACAAGGCATTCAATTTTTTAGAGAGAAAGGACGAAGAGCGCTTATTCATAAGCTAAAACTTTTCTTAGAGCATTCACAAGAAAAAGCAGCTATCCCTCGTTTTTGGCGATTCACTTATCAATTACCACGTAATAGTCAGTCAAAAATAAATAAGCTGGAATTTAACCGCACTTGTTTAGACACCTGTAAAGATGCGATTTGGCTTGAACAAAGCAAAAATGAAAATTCACAAATCTCAACCGGTATTGTACCGCTTGATTTAGTGTATCTCAAAGATCACTTTGCTGAATTTCCATTAGTCCCTGGCGTCATTGAATTACAATGGATTTCGGAAAAAATAAAGGCGTTTTTTGGTAAAGAAGTCATTATCCGTTCATTTGATAAACTGAAGTATCAAACATTCTTACGACCGAATGATCGCTTTGACATTCAATTAAAATGGGACCCAGCAAAAAACAGAATGGCATTTCAATTACTTGCCAATAATGAGACTTGCTGTACTGGATTAGCTGTCATTGAGCATGAAGATCATCTTACTGATTGTTAATATATTGCTTGCACTAACAGCTATTGCGTACCCAATTATTTGGCTGTTCTTTCAAGCAGACCAACTCTTGCATACGTTACCTTATGTGATGAGTTTTTTATGGTTGATTAAAAGTCTAATACATCCGAATAAAGGACAAAGAATGTTTGCATTAAGCATGGCTGGTCTGTTATTTTTTGTGGGTTGGCAGCGCTCACTCGATATGATGTATTGGTATCCTATTTTAATGAATGGCATTATGTTGGTGTTATTTGGCGGAAGTCTATTCCAATCTCAATCATTGGTTGAAAGATTAGCGCGTTTACAAACACCTAATCTCAATGC
Source organism: uncultured Haemophilus sp. (assembly GCF_937976265.1). Classification (GTDB taxonomy): domain Bacteria; phylum Pseudomonadota; class Gammaproteobacteria; order Enterobacterales; family Pasteurellaceae; genus Haemophilus_D. The sequence goes on along the minus strand of NZ_CALJRX010000214.1, from coordinate 2,112 downwards.
TCAAGCTATTCAATATACTCGCCGAGTAACCCAAGTCTGGTGTGGTGTATTTTGTTTAAATATTTTGCTTTCAACTCTCTTTATTGCATTTAACTTATTAGAATATTGGGCAATTTATACTGGGGTTATTTCTTACATTATTATGGGCCTAGTTATGAGTATTGAATGGCTCATTCGTCAACGCGTAAAACGGAATCACTATGAATAAACATCAACCTAACTCACTTATTGCATTAAATCCAGAATGGCGCTGGCAAGATTTTACTTATCGTTGTCAACAAATTAGCCAACAACTTCAACAAGATAACATTAAAAGTGCCGCATTTTGGTTTGAAGATGCGGCAAACTATGCCTGTGCAATGCTTGCCTGTTTTGATGCTAAAACTCGAATTTTACTTCCACCAAACCTTTTAGATGAAAATCAAGAATGGATTCGTGATAATGCTGATATGGTATTTGATGATAATAAATTCAACACCTATGGTATTTCACAAGTTGTTGATAAAAAAGATTTCTTCATTGATAAACATTGTCAAACCGAAATTTGGTTAAAAACATCAGGAAGTAGTGGCCAACCTAAAATCATGCTGAAAACAGCGGAAAAAATGTGGCAAGAATCTGAAGCAATTAGCCAATCACTACCTTTCCCTGAAGGGAATGGCATCCATATTGTCTCAAGCGTTTCTGCACAGCATCACTATGGTTTATCCTATCGAGTCATGTTACCGCTGACAATGGGCTGGTCAATTGGTCGCAAACAGCTCCCTTATCCAGAATATATGATTGCAGAGAGCCTTATTGCAAAACAATCTATTTGGGTTAGTAGCCCAGCATTGCTGACCCATTTAAATTTAGATGAACCTCAACTTCATCAATGTCGTATTTTAGGGATTCTATCTTCGGGGGGGATGCTGCCAGAAGAAACCGCAACGGCAATGCGCTCCAAGCTTAAAACTAAAACCATTGAAGGCTATGGCAGTACAGAAACAGGCGTCATTGCGTTTCGTGAAAAAGCCGGACTTTGGACCCCAACACCTGTAACTAAAATCGGGGTTAATGAAGAAAATGCATTATGGGTTGAATCGCCTTGGCTTGAACATCGCGAGCAAACAGCAGATGGCGTTGAAATTATTGGTAATCAATTTAACTTATTAGGACGCATTGATCGCATCGTAAAATTTGGCGATAAACGTATTTCTTTAGTTCGAATTGAACAAGACCTACTGAAACATCCTTATATTCGAGATTGCTATGTTGCACAACACCCTAATCATTTACGCCCAGCAGCATGGGTAGAATTGAAGGAAGAAGGCATTTCCTTTTATCTACAAAAAGGACGGGCTGAGTTATTAAAACAACTTCGTCTTCATTTAAGTAAAACCCAGGAACATTCAGGCTTACCACGTTTTTGGCGATTTACTAACAAATTGCCACGTAATAGCCAATTCAAGATTAGTCGAGCTGATTTTGATGCTGTATTCTTGCACGAAAAAGAAGAACAATTTTAACTCGCTATGATGGAACCTAAACTTATTGCGATTATCCCGCACTACAATCATTCTGACAAAATTGGCAATGTAATTAACCAATTACACCAGCTAAATTTGCCCGTATTAGTGGTAGATGATGGCTCATCTGAACAGCATAAAAAAGCGTTGTCTTCTCTTTCTGAAAAAGACAATCTGCATATTCACTATTGCTCACAAAATCAAGGTAAAGGTGGTGCAATGAAAGTAGGCTTTAGGTTAGCATTTGAGCAAGGATTCACACATGCACTACAAGTAGATGCTGATGGTCAACACAATCTGATTGATGCTCTTTTAATGCAACAAAAAATGCTCGAAAATCCGACCGCACTTATTTGTGGTAACCCTGTATACGGTGATGATGCACCTAAATCTCGACTTTATGGGCGAAAAATTACGGATTTTTGGAATGCCATTCACACACTTTCTCTCGATATTAAAGATGGCATGTGTGGTTTTCGCTTATATCCATTGAATCGTACCATTGAAATTCTCGATAACGAACATATTGGGAATCGCATGGATTTTGATATTGAAATTCTCATCAAAGCTCATTGGTACCAAATTCCGTTAATTTGGGTAGATC
>NZ_CALJRX010000213.1 GCF_937976265.1 uncultured Haemophilus sp. | reverse complement strand
TAAGCGGTATCTGCGAACCGTTTTGTCTGATTACGCCCGATTTGACGATGCGCTAGTGTCCTATTTTTATTTTAATTGACTATAAAATTTGGCGTAACAATGAATACTCCTGTCTTACATATTGAGATGCCGTGGCGAATTTTTTCGTATATGACTTCCTCACTTGAATTATTTTCTAACGTCATTTCATTACGATCTAACCAAATTGGTATTTCTTTAGCGCATAAATAATCGCTAATCGGCAAAGCTATCTTATCTTTATCCAAGGATGAATGACTAATGAAAATTGCTGGAATCTGATATTCGGCATTTTTATACTGAGGGTATTTAGTCTCAAAAACAGAACGCTCTCCAAACCGGAGCGTAGGGAGAAGTTTATTTCTAGTAAACAATTCAGATTCAGACTCGGAAAAAATAAAAAGCCAATCAAAGAAAATTAGTGTATCTTCATTAATAAATGTTGTTATATTTCCACCTTCAAACACGTCTCCAAGAAATATATTATGTAAAGAATATTTATCATCAAACTGTTTTAACCACTCAGTAAACTTTTCCCTTTTTAGGTAATTTGTATCTATTGTAATAAAAATAAACACTTCAAATGACCAAGGGTTATTATTTACTTTTATTCCAACTCCAGTAATCTCGTCCCTGTTAAATGTAGAAAGAACATTTTTGATAAAAGATTTATCTTTTTGTCTATTAACATAAGAGCCTTTAAATACGTAAGTTAGCAAATCCACATGCCATCTCCTATAAGTTATCTATGAATTATTTCTTCTCATTTTTCTACTCATGTCATACTGGCAAGATTCTCTATCTTGAAAAGTTAGATCAATAAGTAATTTTAAATTTTCAACATTTAAATCTTCCCATTTTGTAACGGATATTTTTACATTTCTAGCTAGTAAATTATCAATTATACGTGCCGGCAAATAAGGATATCGCCTTTCATACTCATCTCTAGAATCTATACTAATCCAATTGGTAACTGATCGATATAAATTTCTTTTTTCCTCATCACCATGAGCGGCTGTAATATAATTAGGGTTTGTTGAAGGAAGCTGTATTACAAGAATGCCTGACTTTTTATTTTTATTACCATCATACATACTGGAATAAAGTTCCCAATCAATATGTTTTCTATTTTTAGTTTCCGTTCCTACCAATAAAATTGTAACAGTAGTTTCACGTAAGTATTCATCACGAATTTTCTTTCTAATTTCTTCATCAGATAAATCATCACTAATATCCCCAGTATCAACAGAACCATCGATAAAAATATCGTTTTCTTCATTGCACTTAAGCAACGCTTCCTTTGCCCACTGATCATTAGTATGATGATAACTAATAAAAACTTTATGCTTGGTCATTAAGCTCCCCTTCCTTGCTAGATAAGTTTTTAATTCCTTTTAGAATCAGATGAACGCATTCATCAACAAAAGGTGTCTGCATCAATCTCTCATATTCTTTGGTTGTGAGCCCTGCTTTCGTTGCAAGTTTTGAGATTGAGATATTTTCAACAATAGATCTAATGTCGTCATAATTAGCATCATTACTATGAGAACGTGCGATATCCTGTAATTCTTTATAGAATGCATTATGAGAAGTCTGCCATTCTTCCGTAAACTCTTCAGTCAAGCATTGATTCTTAATTGAATCACATAACTTACCGGTTAATCCTCCTAAACCGCCAATTAAGAAAATTACTTTTCTCTCTTTATAAGCAATCAAGAACTCTTCTAAAACCCCAGGCATTTTTCCAAGGTAGTTTTCAAATTTTCCACCAGCAAAAACTCTTATATCCGAAGAACAGATAGACGTTTCTCTCATCTCGGTAAGACATCGAGACCAAATATATTTATTTTCAGGACAATTTGGCTCAAGAAAACGATCTTTATTCTGAATCAAACCTTCTACATCATCCGGTATATTAGCTTCTACAGGTTTTACTACAGTTTTATAATTTGCATACCACTTTGTATTTTCTTTTTTAGTATATAGAGGCCAAGCTAGATGATTTTCTACAAATAGTTGATTTGTCTGCAACCTATCCCTTAAAACTGTTGCTTCATCGAGAATGAATTTCGTAAAACCTTCATCCCGTAAATCGCCACCATAAATTAGAGTGTGCTCACCAGCTAATAAATGTCGTGCTAAAGATTGAGAAAACCGCTTGAGTTCGTCAATGTCTTGGTTGTATGTTTCATAACCGTCAGGAAGATAATCAGAAATAGATAGACCGATACATAAATTAGAGCTAGTTTCATTCTCTTGTTTAGATGACCATAAAGGAGTGGAAACAGTAATGTTAAAATGATTTGTCCACTCTGTTTCTTCCTTATATAAAGGTGGTTCAGGGTAGCAAATAACTAAATTATCTTTATGTCCTTTATCTAAAATATCAACAATTTGCTGAATTTCTGGCGGTCTAGCAAAAATCTCAGCAGATTTATCAATCCAGCCTTGCTCTTGATAATATCGTAGCAGTTTGTGTGCATGCTCAAAACGTATTGTTTCTAATAATGCTGCGATAAGAATCCTTAAAATATCTTTTTCTTCCAATGGCTCTGCAGTTATATGCACACAAGGAATATTTGATGCCGCAGGAAAAACTCTATCTTCATATTCTTCTAAACTATTCACAAGGATGATAGGACGCCGTTCCCTTTTGGCACTTAGAATTTCTCTTTGACACCAGTATCTAGAAGAGTACGCATCACTTTCGATAGCAACGATTGTTGATTTTTTAATATGGTTTTCAATTTCTTGATCAAATTTAAATCCAAGTGATATTTCATTTGCATCAAAGAATCTTTGCATATTAGAGTTATCAATAAAGTCTTTAATAGCTTCTGCGTGTTTTAAGCCAGTATCTCCTTTTTTAGCATGACTTAAAAATAGGCGAATCGAAGAATCAATGCCAAGGCCATTCTCAGTAATACCTTTCAAACCAAATCGATACAACTCATGAGACAGAAAGAGAATTGCATATTCTTTTTTTAGTTCAGTAGGCCAATCAAATGCTCGGATACAATTATAATTTTTCAGACGACCTGATGAAGTTTGACTTAATCCTTCTCGTTCAATAGCTACAGGTACAATATGATAATTATCTTGCTCTGGTAACGAATTTATATAGCATTCCCAATCTGAATTCATCAAAGTATTACTGCTAATAAAAAGAAAAATTACATCTTTCTCAGCAAGCTTCTGTGGGGTAGAAGATGGTGGTGTTTTAGGTTTTCGTGAGCTGTATAAAAATGTTGGGATATTTAATTCTCTAGAAAATGGACGATCAATATCTCGTGTAAGATAACGACGAAATTCCATCAGTGTAGAATAGATATTTTCGTTATCATCCGGATGCCAAATAAAATGAACAGCCAAAGGTGGAGTGATTTGCATGGACATAAGAGACTAATTCCTACTTAAAGTTTAAATTACCAATGTGAACTATTTCGATTATTGGTAAAATAATCGCGACTGTTACGATGTGACCCGCTGCCTCTTCTTTGAAATGCCTCATGAATCCATTTTTTTAATTCAAAGGAAGAAGTTGGATAAGGATAGATTTTGGCATAGCCGCTTTGAATATTGTCATATAGTCTTGGTGGAATGTTGCACGGTGTATAAATAAGACTATTGGTCAGTTTTTGTGCGCAGTTAGGATAAAAATATGGATCATAGTGTGGAGAATAACTTGGCAACAATATACCAATTAGACCAGAACGAGTATTTAGGTTTGAAGTTGTTAAACTGTATCCTATTTCCCAATCCACATGTTTACGTTGCCATGTATTTTGACCAATAAGAACTATAGTTACTGAGGAGTCAGAAATATAGTTTTCACGAATCTCTCTACGAATAGCATCAGTTTTATAATTTGGATCAATATCTCCATCTTGAACAGAACGATTAACAAATACTGGATCAAATTCATTAGAAAATTGCCGTTCAAATTGTTGACGATAATAGTCATCTTGATGATGAAAACTCAAAAAAACTTTATGTTTTGGAATGTTAGAATTGTAATACATTTTTTCTCCTTAGGTTTTTCAAAATAAAATACACATCATTAATATGAAATGTGAGAAGTATATCACATCCTTAAATATAGAGACATTTTCATAATATCTCATTATGCTATCAATAACCATTACAGCTCCACATCAAGATAAAATCTTCTTTTATAAAATTTTACGGCAGCTTGGTGCAGATGAATTGTTTGCTTTGTATCAAGGCCCTAATTTTATTGATTAAAGTAGCCTATTCTTTGTAGTTTCCATGATACTGTTCAGCATAAATACCAGCTATGCCTCCCAGTTTTTACTATCGTGTACTGATTGCAATAATTAATAGTATTTTGTTTTCTTCCTGCACGTTCCAAATTCATCACTACACATATTTCAAATGAAATTATGGCCGCCCTGTTAAGCCCAAACCATTGTCTGCCTGTCCTGTTTTACTTGCCATGTTTATTTGGCAAGAGTTGAATTGGTGGAGAATTTTCCTGAACTCCCTCGGAAGTAGTGACGGCATACGTTTACCGCCCAAAAGAAATATCACTTGCCCACGTGTGAAATTGGTGTTTGATTGGCTGGAGGAGGTGTTGGGGGGCACAGGCAGTAAACGTATCTGGATTTTAGAATCCGACTACGCTTACGCTGTTTTCAGACGACCTAAAACCATGTTCGTATCCATGTCCGTTTTATAACACCTTTAAGCCACACGATTTTTCATTTAACCAACAACCGTCCCTGTCTTGCCAAATTCAAAGTAGCCAGCAACAGCAACATAATCAAGCCGGAACCTGCGGTGGCGAGGAAATAGCCTAAAAACAGTAAACGCTCTTCGGCAATCAAATGGAAGCCGCAACCCGTCATTGCCGCCAAACCGAATGAGAAACCCCAAAAGCTGGGGCTGAAACCCTGTTCCAGCATCCAAGGCAGAAGGCGCAGCAGTAGCAGGAATTGCAGGCAGCCGTAGCCGATTAAAAGCAGCGCGAAGGCATCGATGTGCCCGCCCGATACGGCAAAATAGGTGCCACAGCCGACAAAAGCGGGCGCAAGCTGAATGCCGACAATACCGCGCACAGGGGCGTTGACGGGTGTGCCGGTGCGCAAACGGCTCAATATGGCGGCTTCCAAGCTAAGCCATGAAAACAGCCCCGCGCCCAAAAATAGCCAAGCGTAATCCGACCAACCCAATGCCGCCATTGCGGTCGCGCTGACAAAATTGGTGGCAACGGTGGGCAGGTAAATAATCGGCGTGGTGGCATCAAGGGTATGGACGCCGCGCCACAAGCCGCCTGCGCGGTACATGGCAAATGCCAACTGTCCCGCCGTTCCCAGCAAAATCAACCCTTTTGCCGGTAGGGTTTGGTAGGGCAAGGCTGCCAAACCTGCCAGCATCGTGGTAATCGGAATCGCGCTGATGAAACAGCATTGCACCAAATCCTGCAAATCCTGCAAAAATTCGGGGCGGAAAAAACGGATTTTGATGATGTAGGCAATGACCAGCAGCAGCCAAAGCACAAAGGCGGCGGCTAATAGCGTTTCCCCAGCCCAATGCGGAAAAAGCCCGATACGCGCGCCGTAACGCCAAGACAAACCGAGCGCGAAAAGCCCCAACGGCAGTATAGCCGATTCAAATCGGTAAATGCAGCTTGGGTTGAGACATAATAAAGATGCTAAATCTGTCCGGAGTATCGGATCTCAGCATGAGCCGTATTGGGTATTGATATTCTGATGTTTGAGTTTGTAAATGTGTTTTCAGACGACCTGAAGGCAAGCGGAAACAGACGATGAATGTCGCTTGAGCCTTCTTGATTTTCAAGTAGCCTTTTTATCATACATTTCCCGCAACACCTCCGTCAGCCAGTCGAACACCTTTAACACGCGCCCGGAAGTTACTGTGCGTTGCGGGCGGTAGATGTAGAGTTGCCACGGGCGGCGCGGGACTTCGGGGAGGGGTTCTACAAGTTCGCCGTTTTGCAGGTGGATTCGGCGGCGGAGCAGAAGTGTTTTAGGGCGTTGAGTTTGTCCATTGCATATATAAAGATTATGCTGCTATGGTTTTAACAAACCAAAGTCTTTTTGTCTTATTTCATCTTCATCCCTATCAGGGAATAGGGCAGAATTTAGATAATTTTTAGCCAATCTTATAATATGATTTACTTTTTTAATATCGGTAGTCATAAACCCGATAGGCAATGTCACAGGATAAGAAGATAGTTTTGCGTGATAACAAAAAACAGCAAATTTATCTTCTAGAAATAGAATTTCAGTATTTCCATCTAAAAAACCTTCACAGAATCCGTAAAGTACTTTATCTGATATATCTCTAAATTGATTTAGCCATTCTTGTTTTTCATGCTGATTTCGTTCGGAAGGCAAAGGTAAGTACAGGTGAAAATCATAGCCATTTTTTTGTTTATCTATTAGATTTTGAATTTTGTCATGAATTTTCCATTGTTTTCCCCAGTAAATATCGCTTGGAGCCAACCAATAGAGTTTTTTAGGTGATTTTTTGTTTAATTTATCTAAAATTTTATTGATTTGTTCGAATAAGGTTTCTTGATGATAAATTTGTCCTAAAAAATACAAGCCATTTTGTTGTTCATGCTCCTGATAAACTTTTAAAAATTCGTTAAAGTCTAATGTTCCGCCGAATAGCACTTTTAAAGTATCGTCATCACTAATTTCTGCCATACTATTACGCAGTTCACGCAAATTATCATGACGATAAAATTTCTCCAGTTGTGCAGTAATGGCTTGCTGAATATTTTCTTGATGAGTAATTATCGGCACATCATTGCGTTCTTTAGCTTGTCCTGTTTCAGGCAATAACTCGAATTGTTGCGTGAAACGGAAATAATCAGGCGCACCTTTGGGTTCAATAACATCAATTTTATATAGTGAAATATCCTTTTCAATTTCACCTACTTCATTTTTAACTTCAACAATTTCATCTTCTATTAGCTGGCGAAAGCGATTTTGAAATGTTTTTTGTGCAATTTCGCTACTTTCTGATAACACCTTTGGTTCGATGACTAACTCAATGGCTTGCTGGCGATTATTATCACAGTCGTTTTTTTTCAAAAAGTTACTATCTAATAATTCCATACGATATTCACCACCAAATTCTTTTAAAGTGGGAATATGGGGTGATTCCTGATTGTCTTGAAACAGTCTAAGCCCTTCTGACGATAATGCAATTAAGCCGTTATCCTGCCAAATAATCCATTTATGTTGTTCCAAATCAGCAAGGGCAACTTTGGTCTCGTGCTGGCTAAATCCAAAATATTGGGCAATTTGTGCGGGTTTACATGGTGTTACTTTTAATAAGCGAAGCAAATATTCGCGCACAAATGCCACGCCTTTATCGCTCATATAGGAAAACACAATGCGAAAACGCGGAGCCTTAACCACAAAATCAATTTGATTGTAAGTTATGTTTTGTTTACTCATTTTTTCGCTCCGTTTTTTAATATCTTAATTGCGTAATCTTGCGGATTATTTTGCTTTTGTATAAAACGTAAAACTTTTGCCAATGGAGTTTTGCTGTTTTTTGGATGTTCCCACATAGTTTTTGCTCCAACGATAATAAGTTTATCCATAGCACGAGATAAGGCTACGTTAATACGGTTTGATAGACGTAAAAAGCCTGTTTTATATTCTTTATCATAACGAGTCAACGACAAAATAATCACGCGGTTTTCTTTGCCTTGATAACTATCTACACTATCAATTTTAACTAAGCGGCGAAAGTCGTCACTCCAACTGCGTTCATTGAATTTTTTACGAATCAGTTTCTTCTGTTCGCCGTACATGCAAATTACACCAATGGCTTGTTCATTTTTCTCCAAGCATTTTTGTACAGGTTTACTATTCATAAACGTTCCATCGTTTGCCAAGTCTTGTAATATCCCAATAATTACATCGGCTTCGGCACGGTTGGATAAACTGCCACTTTTGCCTTGTTCATGATACGCATTTGGTAATGAAGTTGTATCTAACCATGTTACGCAGGATTTTATCTTTTCAGGTAGCCTGAAATAAATATTAGGCACATCATTGTCAGTTTTACCGTTTTCCAAAACATTTTCATAAAAACATGCTGATACTAAACTGCCAATCGCAGGAGCCATGCGGTATTGTGTTTTGAGTGTGGCGCAAGTTTGCTTTCCATATTCGGATAGGAAAACGCGTTCAAAATCACTGCCTAATGCTTGATCTAATTCCTCACCGCGCTTGGAAATCCCTAATCGGCGGGCAAGTGCGTTTTTATGCTCTTCTGAATACAAAGGCGGTAGTTGCTTATGGTCACCTACAAGCAAAATACGCGTACCAGACTGCATGGCAATCGCCAATTCACTGGAAATAGAACGTGCGGCTTCGTCCACAATCACCCAGTCATAAAGATTATCGGCAATGCCGATATGGCGTTGTCCGATACCTACGCAAGTGCCAATCACAAGCTGACGGGAACGAGCCAAAAATTCATCATAATTGGTGCGTTCGTTAGATAGGGCTTCCAGCATATCTTGGGTTAAATCAATCAGTTTACCTGCTTGGATATTTTCAATCGGCTGAATATTATGCTTGTGATCCAATTTGCTGATAAATTTTGGCAGAATTTCGTCAATTTCAACCAATTCACGCAATCCCTTTGCTTGGGCTTGTTCTTTAATGCTCTTTTCTAATTTTTTGCGTAAGCGTTTTTCATCTTCATCAACGGTTTCACCTTTTGATGATTTAACAATTTTTTGATAACGACGAATTTGCACGCCAATATCAAATGCTAATTCGGCTCGTTCACGCAAATAACTTTCAGGCAGCCCCATGCTGCGCCCAAGCTGGCAAATATTGCTAATCTTGTTCACATTTAACTGTGCCCGTTTTTGTCCGACTAAATTGGGTGAAAACACATCTTCCAATATTTCGGAATCGGCAATTTCACGATTACTGAACCGCACCAGTTGCAAATCTGTTCCCAAACGCTGACAGTGTTTACGGATACGTTCGGCAGCAGTATTGACTGCTTCATGTGATTGGCTGACCAGTAGAATATTCCGCACCTTTTGCACATCAAATAAATAATGTACAAATGCGGCAATAAATTCTGTTTTCCCTGTTCCCGGCGGACCTTGTAATAAAGATAATGGTCCATTGGCAATCAAACGTTGAAAGGCAATACGTTGTGCTTCATTAAGGCTTACATTTTTTTCAGGCTGGTCATAGCGTTTAAATTCTTCATCGCTGACATGAATCTCATATTTTTCAGACGGCAAGTTGCAATGTTCATCGAAATAATGCACTAGATTTTCCACCGCACTTTCACCGTCTAAAATACGTTGTAATGCGTTTTTACGGCGAGTGTAAGACGCTTTGTTCTGTTTACTTTGCAAATAAATAGGCGTATCTGCTTGAATATTATTTGCATAATTGGTCAAACTTTTGGATTTGATGTGTAATTCATTCAATTGACTTTTAGCAATATCTACCACACCATATTTAAAGGTTCTTTCTCCATCTTCACTTTTCCCAATAGCTTCAACAACTTCATCCCGGTTGAATTGATCTAGTGGACTGATTTCACCATCATAGGGAATATAACAGCCTCCATTTTCTGTTTTTTGTAATACTTCACTTGCAGTAATGGATGGCAAGGCTTCCGTTTCGGTATCTAAAATTGCCTGCCAAAGTTTTTGAATACTTGGGCGTTGTTCGATAACTGTTTCTTCTGCAATACTATCAACAGGTTCGGCTTCAAAGTTCTCGTTATTTTCAGCTTGTTCTTTTTCAGGCTGTTTGAAAAAGTGTTCTTGGACAAATTGAATAATAGAGTTCTTAAACTCTGTACTGCCTGCAATGAAATCATTAAGTTTATCTAAGTTGCTATAATTGCTATGTGTGATATTCAAACCAATTTGCAAACTACATTTGCTATCATCACGATCATTTCGGGTAATATGATTACGTTCAAATGGAGATAATCCATGCCGGAATCGTTGTTCAGCAATGGCATAAAAAGCTGTAAACTTCCCACCTAAACCAATAAATGTAATATCTATTTCTTCATTTGGGTATTTTTGACTTTCTTTAAATTGAACAAATAATTCACCATTTTCAGGGTAAATTGCAATAGGTAAAAACGACTCACGCCCGCCCACTGTAATATCAATCATTGGTGTAGCCGGTTTGGGATCGAGTGCTGCTTTAAAACGAGCTAACGAAATAAACGCAGTTTGGCTGTCTGAATACTCTTGCTGTATCACTTCAGCAACTTCAGCAAAACTTTCAGACGACC
>NZ_CALJRX010000212.1 GCF_937976265.1 uncultured Haemophilus sp. | reverse complement strand
GCTCTTCCGATCTTAAGCTAAACTCGCTACCATGACTGCTTTAATCGTATGCATACGGTTTTCTGCTTGATCAAATGCAATATTCATCGGCGATTCAAACACCTCTTCAGTCACTTCAATGCCGTTTGCTAATTCAGGATACTTTTCAGCAATTTGGCGACCCACTTTGGTTTCGCTATTATGGAATGCTGGTAAACAGTGCATGAATTTTACTTTTGGATTACCTGTACGCTTCATGAGTTCAGGCGTTACTTGATAAGGAAGTAATAACTTAATACGTTCTCCCCAAGCTTCTAATGGCTCACCCATTGAGACCCAAACATCAGTATGCACAAAATCAACGCCGCTTACAGCTTTGTCAATATCTTCTGTTACAGTAATCCGCGCACCGCTTTCTTTGGCAAAACCTTCACACATTTCAATAAAACTGGCTTCTGGTAATAGGGCTTTAGGACCACAAATACGCACATCCATCCCTAGTTTTGAGCCTATTAGTAAAAGAGAGTTTCCCATATTATTACGAGCATCACCAATGTAAACATAACTAATTTGACGAAGTGGTTTGTCACAATGTTCAATCATCGTGAGAACATCTGCGAGCATTTGTGTAGGATGAAATTCATCCGTTAAACCATTAAACACCGGCACACCAGCATAATCTGCCAGTTCTTGAACGGTACTTTGTTTAAAGCCCCGATACTCAATCGCATCATACATCCGCCCAAGGACTCTCGCGGTGTCTTTCATACTTTCTTTATGCCCAATTTGAGAGGAGTTTGGATCGATATAAGTCACTCTAGCACCTTGATCATAAGCTGCCACTTCAAAAGCACAACGAGTACGAGTTGAGGTTTTTTCAAAAATAAGTGCAATATTTTTACCCTTAAGTTGTTGCTGCTCTGTTCCTGCATATTTAGCACGTTTCAAATCACGTGATAAATCTAACAAATAATTAATTTCGCGTTCTGAATGATGAACAAGACTCAATAGGTGTCTATTTTTAAGATTAAAAGCCATAGCGATCTCCTTATCGGATGCCATCAATAAATGGCTACCTTACTGTGAATGAAGTGATTTTTAGCGGATTGGATACCCTATTTTTGTCCCAAACGTGAAGTTTTGCAACCAAATTCAACCCCTTATTTTGTGATGCATATCACACTTCATTTCATAACTTTATATTGCGCTTTCTTTATATATAAAAGCGCTTTAAAATCTTGCCAATTCTTACACAACAGGAGCTCATATGATCAACAGAAGAAATTTCATCCAACTTGGCGCAAGCAGCATTTTAGCGTTAAGTGCTAGCCGTTTTGCTTTTGCGAAAGGTGACACACAAGTCGATTTACGTATTGTAGCAACGACCGATATTCACAGTTTTTTAACTGACTTCGATTACTACAAAGATGCACCTACTG
>NZ_CALJRX010000211.1 GCF_937976265.1 uncultured Haemophilus sp. | reverse complement strand
CGATCTGATACTCAGGAGTTACAAAACCCTGACCAAGCACCCACTCACCTTCCGTCCACTCATAAGGTTTCGTACAGCTTACTTCTTTAGCCAAATCTTTACCTACCATGCTACCGAAAGCATTGATTAACTCTCTTGCTTTCTCTTCCGTAGCATCTTCACCTGTCAGAATCGCACCAGCTTGCGCACCTTTGATTCTTAATATTTGGGTTAAACAGCGGGTATCAATATCTGCAATCGCAACCGTCTTATTCCGAGTTAAATACTCTTGCAAACTCTCTTTTGAACGAAAACTGCTTTCCAAAAGAGGCAAATCACGAATAATCAATCCCGCCGCATACACTTGTTTACCCTCGACATCTTCAGGATTAACTCCTGTATTTCCAATGTGGGGATAAGTCAAAGTTACAATCTGCCGGCAATATGACGGATCCGTCAATATCTCCTGATATCCAGTCATTGATGTATTAAATACAACCTCCCCAGACGTAACACCCTTATAACCGATTGACTTCCCTCGGAATAAGCTACCATCTGCAAGCACAAGAAGAGCTGGAATTTCCATAAAACATCCTATCTGTCATTTTATCCGCAAAAAAACACGCATATGCCACTGTTGTAGCATATTGCGTGCTCGTCTAATAAAGCCATACAAAATTTGAGATACGTGGGCGATTCTAAATCACTAAACCATCTAATTCAAGTTTACTACCCAGCACTACAACAAGAAAATAAACCTTCTTTCGAAAAGAATATTTTTCAAACCCTTAATACCTCATTTAAAGTAACGTAACGTACAACTCGCCACTTTTAAAAATCTTTTAGATGATATCAGCAATATGTTTTGCAGCACGTTTAGCATCTAACAGAATCAAGCCTAACTTACCACTTTCATTAGCAATCAGAGCCAAAACCGCATCCGCACCAGCTTGGTTCAATAAAATATAACCACTTTTACCCTTAACCATCACTTGATCCAAATCGCCACAATTAAGCTCATGTGCAGCATGGCTACCTAATGCCAATAAAGTTGCAGACATTGCCCCTACACGGTCAGCATCCAATCCTTGAGGAATTAAAGTTGCAATTGGTAATCCATCACTGGATATTACAGCTGAAGCAATAATATCTGCCGATGTCGCATTTAAATCGCTCAACACAGAAATTAAAAGTTGTTCACGCATATCTTAAACCCAATAAAATCAATATATTATTAAATATTCGCTATTTAAACTTGTTACAATCAGTCATCTCTTCACGCTGTATTACCCAGCTTGATATTTTTGATAAATCCCAAGTCCTATAAAATTAGGCATACCGATTACAAAGCACTTTAATCAATGAAACAAAAGCCTCTTTATTTAAATCAGGCACACCGGCTACCACTAATACTAACTTGACTTTTCCCGCATATAATGGGAAAAAAGTAAGTTCTGTTTGACCTGAAGGATCACAAATCCCCCACGCATTGTGATGAATATTTAAGTTATTCTTCACTAATAACTGATGTTTTTCGCCTAACGCTGCAACCTCACTAGACATTAAACCCACTTCTTCAGCTGTTTCGTGGTGAAAGCCCGCATTCGCAAAATACAGTCCATTACCATCAGCCAATAGTGCCCTTCCTGTACTGGACAATTGTGCTAATAATTCAGGTAACTGCTCGTCTGTCATACTGGACTCTTTAACAGATGGAGATTCATCACCATATAAAAACTCTAGTCTTTGTAACCGATAAGATC
>NZ_CALJRX010000210.1 GCF_937976265.1 uncultured Haemophilus sp. | reverse complement strand
TTTGAAGTCAATGTGAACCAATTTTGGTTTGAATGGGTGACGTTGCATTGCTTGAACTTTCACTGCAACTTCTTTACCTTCAACCACTAAAGTGATTACATCGCTATAGAAAGAATCGTGAACTTGTGCGTTGTTTAATTCATCGTGATTTAAGATGATTGAAACAGGTGCTTCGCTGCCACCATAAATGATTGCAGGGATTTGACCGTTGTGACGCAGGCGGCGGCTCGCACCCTTACCTTGCGCTTGACGAACTTCAGCGTTAAATTTAAATGCCATTTTAATGTTCTCTTGATTAAAAGTTTAAAATAAAAAATTGCAGGCGACCCAGCAATTTTCCTAAATTTGCTCAAAGACAAACTTTGAGAGCGACGGATTATAAAATATTCAGCCCCACAATGCAAATTTACACAGCAAATTTTTTCTAGGCTTTTCAAGGCAAAGCGATTAAAATAAGCCCCAATTTTTAATTAATTTTAACTAACTGATTGTAAGTGGGTTTCAAATGGAATTTCTTATCAGCTTTTTTACTGATTACGGTTATTGGGCGGTACTGTTTGTTCTTATTATTTGTGGTTTTGGTGTACCCATTCCAGAAGATATTGTGCTCGTATCCGCTGGCGTAATTGCTGGTCTTAACCCAGAAAGTGTAAACATCCATTTAATGTTATTAGTCAGTATGATCGGCGTACTTGCTGGTGACTCTTGTATGTATTGGCTTGGTCGTATTTACGGCACCCGAATTCTTCGTTTCCGTCCTATGCGCAAAGTCCTCACCTTACAACGCTTAAAAATGGTGCGTGAAAAATTTGCCCAGTACGGCAACCGTGTATTATTTGTGGCTCGTTTCCTTCCAGGATTACGCGCGCCAATTTACATCGTGTCAGGTATCACCCGCCGCGTCAGTTACACACGCTTTGTATTAATTGATTTCTGTGCTGCCATTATTTCTGTACCAATTTGGGTTTATCTTGGTGAATTTGGTGCGAAAAACTTAGATTGGTTACACGAACAAATTAAAAAAGGCCAACTCGGGATTTATATCCTTATTGGTGCGTTAGCGCTTTTCTTATTCTGGAAATGGAAAAAAGCGAAGAAATCTAAAGTTAACTAATCTCATACAATCTAATAAAAAGTGCGGTAAAAAACAACATCGTTTTCTACCGCACTTTTTTCATTTCAACTAAGCTTTAGCTGCTAAATATCGTTCCACCGTATCTACAATCGCTTGAGTTTGCGGATCGATTTCGATATTCACTAAATCGCCAATTTGGCGTTTGCCGATCAGTGTTCTGTGTAAAGTTTCAGGGATTAAATTCACGCAAAATTCATCGTTTTTCACTTCACCAATAGTAAGGCTGATGCCATCAATCGCGATAAATCCTTTGGTAAGAATATATTTCATCACGTCTTTATTGGGTAATTTAAACCAAACCTGACGATTGTTTTCGCTTTCGATAATTTGTGAAACGCTTGCGGTACAATAAACGTGACCCGATAAAATATGTCCGCCAATCTCTGCGCCCATTTGCATCGCGCGTTCGATATTCACAAAATCCCCTGCTTGTAAGCTACCGAGATTGGTGATGCGCAAGGTTTCTTGCATTAGGTCAAAGCTTACAAGATCGTCGTGAATTTCAGTCACTGTTAAGCACACGCCGTTATTCGCCACTGATGCACCGATTTCTAAGCCTTTTCGCATTTCAGCTGGTAATTTTACGATCTGTGTTCTAAAATTATCGCTGTCTTTAATTGCATGAATTTGGGCGATGCCCTGCACAATACCTGTAAACATTATTATTCCTTCATTAAAAATTTTTCCAATATTATAGCAATAATTTATGAATTCTCGTCTTTTTTCTCAATACCGTATTGATATTCAAAAACTTATCCGAATTGCGACACCTATCGGACTTGCCCAGTTAGCTCAAACAGGCATGGGCACCGTGGATGTGATTATGGCGGGGCGTGTGAGTTCAGCAGATGTCGGCGGTGTCGGTATTGGAGCCTCCATTTGGCTACCTTTGGTACTTTTCGGACAAGGATTATTACTCGCCTTGCCACCAACGATTTCCTATTTAAACGGTTCAGGACAACGCCATCGCATTGCTCACCAAGTGAGACAAGGCCTTTGGATTTCATTTTTAGTGATGATTCCCCTTGCTCTCATCATCTATCATAATGACTTCATATTACAGTCTATGAATATGGATGCCCACATGGCAGATGTGACGATGAATTATTTGCGTGCGATGGTATGGGGCTTGCCAGCCTATTTATTGCTGATTAATTTCCGCTGTTTGAATGATGGCATTGCCAAAACAAAACCCGCCATGGTGATTACCTTCATGGGGTTAATGCTGAATATTCCGCTGAATTATATGTTTATTTACGGTAAATTTGGTGCACCTGCATTAGGTGGTGTCGGTTGTGGTGTGGCAACGGCTATTGTCAACTGGGTGATGGCAATTTTGATGATCACCTATTCGGCCAAAAACTATAATGAACGTAGTTTGAAAGTCTTTGAAAAGATTATTGAAAAGCC
>NZ_CALJRX010000209.1 GCF_937976265.1 uncultured Haemophilus sp. | reverse complement strand
TGCCTAACTGCCAACGACGATGTCCATAGCCTTGCACCAAGAACACATCATATTCGTCATAATGCTTACCAACGGAACCGCCTTTAGGTGCATAGGACACCATAATATCGTCGCGTTGCCATTGTGGGATAAAGCCAAATTTATTCCAAAGCTGACCTAATTCCGTACTCCATTGTTCTAAATTTTGGACGAGCACCGACCATTTCTCGGGTACATCTGCAAAATCTTCTTCAGATAACGGACTGAAAAACACTTTCCAATTATCATCTGAAAAGGTTTTCACTAAACGCGCGGTCACATCTTCGCCTTGTGCTAATTCGATAATATCGTCAGGCTCAAATTGTCCAACAATTTCAGGCAAACCATGACGAATAATTAATGGTTTTTTCTGCCAATAATCACGCAGGAAAATTTCAGGGGTAATGCCCTCAGGCAGACAATATTGGTTGGAAAGTGCGGTCATTTTTTACTCCTTTTCCTGTTTTTCTTGTTGGGCTTTTTCTTGTGCGGCTTTGGCTTGCTCTGCTGCACGTTTACGACGAATTTCTTTAGGATCGGCTAATAATGGACGATAAATTTCAATACGATCGCCGTCTTTTAATTGATCTGTTAATTTTGCAGGGCGGGAATAAATCCCGACTTTATTCTCGCGCAAATCAATCTCAGTAAACTGTTGTAAAATACCTGATTGCAAAATAGCCGTTTGGATCATCGTGCCTTCATCTACTTTAAAGGATTTCAAATAATAACGATCCGGCAAGGCATAGGCGATTTCAATATTAATTTGGTTCATGTCTTATTCTGTCTTGATGAGTTTTCCGTTATTATAGCGGAAAAGTGCGGTCAATATTAACGATAAAATAGGAACACATCATGAATTGGGTATTTTTTGCTATTGGTTCAGCCTTTTTCGCTGGACTTACCGCTATTTTAGGCAAATTAGGGGTTGAAGGCATTAGCAGCAATCTTGCGACCTTTATCCGCACGATTGTGGTTTTACTCGTTACAGCAGGTATCATTAGCGCACGTAACGAATGGCAACTGCCACAACACATTGCTGCAAAACCACTCACCTTTTTAATTCTTTCTGGTGTTGCTACGGGCCTATCTTGGCTTTGTTATTATCGCGCGTTGCAAATGGCGCCCGCTTCTTGGGTAGCGCCCATTGATAAACTCAGTGTGGTCATTGCGATTATTTTAGGCGTCGTTTTGTTAGGCGAACCTTTAAGCATGAAATTAATCATGGGAAGTTTATTAATCGTAAGTGGAGTTCTAATACTTATACTATAAAAAAGAAAAGGCCGTTTAAATCGGCCTTTTCCTCCTATAAAAGAACTAGTCAATCGGTGGTACATAAGTGCCGTTTGCAATTGCATCTTTAATGCGGTTTGCTTCAGCTAAGACTTGAGCCAACAATGTTTTTACATTCTCAAGCGTAGCAATCGGGCTTAATGTCGTCATTTTTAGCGATTGTTTATCGTCAACTTTAGTGACACCAATATTCGCTTCGCCACGGGCAAAGAGTTCATCCGCCACATTTTGGTTTAAGGCATCTAAAAATTCTGCTGGATAGCCTTTTGGCACTACACGAAATAGCACTGATGCGAATTGCGTTGGCACGAGCATTTCTAACTCTTCAGCTTCATTGATATAACCTTCTACTTCTTTGGTCAATTTAACACCATGGTCAATCATTGAAGCATAGAGTTCTTCGCCTAATGCTTCCACCGTAAACCATAATTTTAAGGCATCAAAACGACGCGTTGTTTGTAGAGATTTTGCCACCAAGTTTGGCACACCGTGCTCTTCATCATATTCTGAATTGAGGTAATCTGCTTTATAGTCAATAAAACGATAGTTTGCTTGATCTTTAAGCAAGAATGCCCCACAAGAAATGGTTTGGAAGAAATGCTTGTGGAAATCGAGCGTAACTGAATCCGTTAGCTCAATGCCATCTAAGAAATGACGGAATTCTTTAGAAAGCAATAACGCTCCGCCCCAAGCAGCATCAACGTGTAACCATGCTTGGTATTCATCAGCCAGTTTTCGAATCGCTTTTAGATCATCAATCGCACCCGCATCGGTAGTACCTGCTGTCGCCACAATACAAGCGACTATTTTACCTTCTGCTTTTAATTGCGCCAAAGTTTGTTCAAGCGCGTTGACATCCATTTGTGCATTAGCATTAGACGGTACGGTAACCACAGATTGGAAACCCATTCCCATCATCGCCATATTTTTTTGCACAGAAAAATGCGCATTCTCTGAACAAATGACTTTAACTTTCTTCATGGCATCAACTGGAATACCATCACGTTGCACCGACCATTCTGAGCCATCTTCATTTTTCCAGTGATTCGCAATCGCCCAATCGCGTGCTAATAATACGCCCATTAAGTTAGACTGCGTACCGCCCGAGGTAAACACCCCAGAAGTACCTTGTCCATAGCCTACTTTTTGGCGTAACCAATCAATTAAATGCTCTTCCATAATTGAACCTGCTGGGCTTTGATCCCAAGAGTCCATAGATTGGTTCGTCGCATTGATTAACACTTCCGCAATTTGGCTAGTGACCATCGTTGGGCAATGTAAATGCGCCAATGAATGCGGGTGATGTACTTTTAAACTTGGATTTAAGAAAATTTCAACGAGGTGATCCAGCGCATTTTCTACGCCTACGCCAGCTTGGCTTGGTTTGAATCCATCAATCAAAGCGCGCATTTGTTTGATTGAGCCACCCGTGTACATTTTGTCGTTTTTCAACCAATTTGAGACCGCTTGCACGGCTTTATTCATCGCATTTTCATAGTCTTTAATCGACTGCTCATCGCGACAAAAAAGGGATTGTTTATGTTGTTTAAGATCTGACATAGCCATTCTTTCCTAAAAAATTCCCCTCTTTAACAAAGAGGGGAACACAAGCGGTCAAATTTCGCAAAACATTTGCAAAATCTGACCGCTCTTGATTAACCACGTACGGCTTTTAATGCATCTACAACAGATTGTTTAAAACGTTTAATAAACTCTTCACATTCTGCTTGATTGATGTTTACCGCACAAAGTACACGCACAACGTTACCGCCACGTCCGCCACGCTCTAACAATAATTTATTATTAAAGCAGGCTTTTTGGATAGCGACCGCAAGTTCGCCATCTTGTGGGTATGCGCCTGTTGCATCTTTGGCTTGACGTTCATCAACAATATCAATCCCCATCATTAAGCCTTTACCACGCACGTTACCGATACATGGGTATTCTTTGCTTAATTCGCGTAATGCATTGGTTAAGTACTCGCCACGTTCTTTAGCATTTTGCGCTAAGTTTTCATTACGCATGATTTTTAGTGAAGCATAACCTGTTGCCATCGCTAATTGGTTACCACGGAAAGTACCGGTATGGCCTGCTGGTTGCCAAGCATCAAATTCTTTTTTGATTGCAAGTACGGCTAATGGCAAGCTACCGCCTACCGCTTTTGACATCACAACGATATCTGGTTGGATGCCTGCATGTTCAAACGCAAACATTTTACCAGAACGACAGAATCCCGCTTGCACTTCATCTACGATCATTAAAATGCCATGTTTTTTGGTTACTTCACGGACTTTTTGTAAGAAGCTAATTGGCGCTGGCACAACACCACCTTCGCCTTGAATCGCTTCTAAAATTACCGCAGCTGGTTTTACCACACCGCTTTCAACATCTTCAATAAAGTGTTCAAAGTAATGTTCAACGGCTTTTGCACCAGCTTCGCCACCAATGCCAAATGGGCAACGGTATTCGTGCGGATAAGGTAAGAATTGCACGCCTGGCATTAAGTTTTGCACGGCATTTTTCGCACTTAAGTTACCCGTTAGCGATAATGCGCCATGAGTCATACCATGGAAACCGCCAGAGAACGCGATCACGTTACCGCGGCCAGTATAAGTTTTCGCTAATTTAATTGCCGCTTCATTTGCATCTGCGCCTGATGGGCCAGTGAATTGTAAAATGTATTCATCTTTCGGGAAGAACGACAATAATTCTTCAGTGAATGCATCTTTTAATGGGGTGGTTAAATCCAGTGTGTGTAAAGGCAAACCGCTATCTAACACATCACGAATCGCCTGCATTAACACAGGGTGGTTATGCCCTAATGCTAAAGTGCCAGCACCAGCTAAGAAATCAAGGTATTTGTTGCCTTCAACGTCAGTAACCCAGCAACCTTCTGCTTTTTCATAAGCAAACGGTAATTTACGCGGATAGCTACGAACGTTTGATTCCATTGCATCTTGGCGATCTAAAAAGTGTTTATTGGAAGCAAGAATTGCTTTTACAGGGGTGGTAATTGTCATTGATTAAAACCTTCTAAAAGAGGTGAAAAAAATAAGTCGGGTGCCTTGCGGGAAGCCTAAACTTTCTGTTTCTAAAAAACAGACGCCATGGGGCATTTGACTCGCTACTTATTAAAAAAAGCGTTTCAGCTTTTTTGTTTTTACCCTAATTGCCCAAAGAGGTTGGCTAGGTTGGAAACACATCTTAAATATGGGTCATATTTAAAACGTTGCCGCATTTTACATTTCTTTCATAAAAAAGAAAGCCAAACGTTTAAATAACATAAATTTTTATCAACTCGTCGGATTTTATCAGCTACAACCTAACTCAAAATATGGGTTCTTTACAGCGATGATTGAGAAATTAGCCTATTTTCGCTACAATACGCCACTATTTTTATTCAAGCAGAAAACTATGTCTGAAATTAAACTCATCGTGGGGCTGGGAAACCCTGGCGATAAATATGCGGAAACTCGCCACAATGCAGGTGAATGGCTGATTGAACGTTTGGCTCGTCGCTTTAATGTTTCGCTTAATGCAGAAAATAAATTCTTCGGCTACGTAGGAAAAACACTAATTAATGGCAAAGAAGTCCGTTTTTTAGTGCCAACGACGTTTATGAATTTAAGCGGAAAAGCCGTAGGCGCACTTGCTAATTTTTATCGCATCAAACCAGAAGAAATTTTAGTGCTACACGATGAATTAGACTTACCGCCTGGCACCGTAAAATTAAAACAAGGTGGCGGACATGGCGGACATAATGGTTTAAAAGATATCGTGGCTCAGCTTGGTAACAGCAACAATTTCTATCGTTTACGCATTGGCATTGGCCATCCTGGACACCGTGATTTAGTTTCAGGTTTTGTGCTTAACAAACCTGCACCTGCAGAAAGAGAAGCACTCGATAAAGCGTTAGATGAAGCCACCGATTGCATTGAATTGCTTTTTAAAGAAGGCATGGTGAAAGCCACCAATCGCTTAAACAGTTTTAAAATTTAACTCAAAAGTGCGGTGAAAAAACACCATAAATTTTAACCGCACTTACGCTTACAATAAGGAAAACATCATGGGATTTAAATGTGGTATCGTTGGTTTGCCAAACGTCGGTAAATCTACCCTTTTTAATGCATTAACCAAAGCCGGTATCGAAGCGGCAAACTATCCGTTCTGTACAATCGAACCGAATACTGGCGTGGTACCAATGCCGGATCCGCGTTTAGATGCGTTAGCGGAAATTGTTAAACCTGAACGTGTATTACCCACCACCATGGAGTTTGTGGATATCGCTGGTTTGGTTGCGGGTGCAAGTAAAGGTGAAGGCTTAGGTAATAAATTCTTAGCTAACATCCGTGAAACTGATGCAATTGGTCATGTTGTTCGTTGTTTTGAAAATGACGACATCGTGCACGTTGCAGGTAAAATCGATCCATTAAGCGATATCGAAACCATCAATACCGAATTAGCCCTTGCTGACTTAGATAGCTGCGAACGTGCAATCCAACGTTTACAAAAACGTGCAAAAGGTGGCGATAAAGACGCAAAATTTGAGCTGTCTGTGATGGAAAAAATCCTTCCTGTACTTTCTGAAGCTGGCATGATTCGTTCTGTTGAGTTAGATAAAGATGAATTATTGGCGATTAAAAGCTATAACTTCCTCACATTAAAACCAACCATGTACATTGCGAACGTAAATGAAGACGGTTTTGAAAATAACCCGTATTTAGACAAAGTACGTGAGTTTGCAGAAAAAGAAGGCTCTGTTGTGGTGCCTGTGTGTGCAGCAATTGAAGCAGAAATTGCTGAGCTTGATGATGATGAAAAAATCGAATTCTTACAAGATCTTGGTATTGAAGAACCTGGCTTAAACCGTGTAATTCGAGCTGGTTATGCCTTATTAAATCTTCAAACCTACTTCACTGCGGGTGTGAAAGAAGTGCGCGCATGGACAGTTTCTGTGGGTGCAACCGCCCCTAAAGCAGCGGCTGTAATCCATACTGACTTTGAAAAAGGCTTCATCCGTGCAGAAGTCATTGCTTACGATGACTTCATCCAATTCAAAGGTGAAAACGGCGCAAAAGAAGCAGGTAAATGGCGCTTAGAAGGTAAAGACTACATCGTGCAAGATGGTGATGTCATGCACTTCCGCTTTAACGTATAAAAACGCCTCAGACCGCATGATTATGCGGTCTTTTGGTATTTATAAAAGGAAAAAACAATGTCGGATAAATTAAATCAACTCATCGAATTGTTAAAATTAGAAAAAATTGATGATCTTATCTTTCGTGGCGCCAGTGAAGACTTAGGTTTTCGCCAAGTATTTGGTGGCCAAGTCGTGGCACAATCTCTTTCTGCCGCGATGCAAGTTGCCCCGCCTGAGCGTGTACTCCATTCTTGCCATGCTTACTTTTTAGCACCTGGCGATAGTCAACACCCGATTATTTATGATGTAGAAACCTTACGTGAAGGACGCAACTTCTCAGCATTACGCGTAAAAGCCATTCAACATAAAAACGTGATTTGCCACGTCACCACATCATTTCAAGTACCCGAAGAAGGCTTCGACCATCAATCTGCTATGCCGCAAGTGCCAGGCCCTGAACAATGCATTGATGAACACGAAATCATGCTAAAAGTGGCGCAGACTTTGCCCGAAAGCTTGAGTGAAAAATTTGCCCAAGAGCGACCATTTCAGATTCATAGCCGATATTTGAACAATCCATTTGATGGTCGAGAACTGCCGCCAGAACAATATGCTTGGTTTAAAACCAATGGAAAAGCACCATTAGATTTGCAGACGCAACAATGTCTCTTGGCGTATTTTTCTGATTTTCACTGTATTTTGACCGCACTTCACCCACATGGGAAAGGCTTTTTACAGAAAGGGATGAAAGTGGCTACAATCGACCACAGCATTTGGTTCCACCGCCCTTTCAATTTAAATAATTGGCATTTACATGCCATTGAAAGTAACAATGCTTTTGCGGGGCGTGGTTTAGCGAGAGGACAAATTTTTGCTGCAGATGGCACATTAATTGCCACCACACAGCAGGAAGGTTTAATTCGTTATCAAGAATAACCGCACTTTAAAATAAGGTGCAGACTACCCTTCGTAACCGATATCTTCAAAAGTTGGGTTTTCTGCGCCTTGTTTGGCTAATTCATCACAAATTTCATTTTCTCGATGGCCTGAATGGCCTTTCACCCACTGCCAATCAATGTTATGGGTTTGAATCGCCTGATCTAACGCAATCCATAAATCCTGATTTTTTACCGCTTTGCCCGTGCTGGCTTTCCAATTGTTTTTCTTCCAATTGTAAATCCATTGTGTGATGCCATTTTTCATATATTGGCTATCGCTATAAAGCGTCACATGGCAAGGCTCTTTTAAGCTATTTAAAGCCTCAATCACTGCTCGTAATTCCATGCGATTATTGGTGGTTTTGAAATACCCTTTTGAAATATGTTTTTCATGCTGTTTATAGCGCAGGACAATCCCTATGCCACCGGCTCCCGGATTGCCGAGGCAAGATCCATCCGTAAAAATTTCAATCTGTTTTTGCATAACTAATTCGAGCTTGTGTAAAATAGGCAGTATTTTAAAGGAAACAAATAGGTAGAACAATGATAAATCCGGATCGCCAAATTGTACTGGATACTGAAACCACCGGTATGAACCAAATTGGTGCGCATTACGAAGGACATTGCATTATTGAAATTGGCGCGGTGGAAATGATCAACCGTAAATATACGGGCAATAATTTTCACATTTATATTAAGCCCGATCGTTTGGTTGATCCCGATGCCATTAAAGTTCATGGTATTACGGATGAAATGCTGGCGGATAAACCGGATTTCAAAACGATTGCACAAGACTTTATTGAATACATTCGTGGTGCCGAACTGCTGATTCACAACGCGCCCTTCGACGTGGGCTTTATGGACTATGAATTCCGTAAACTCGGGTTAGATATCAAAACGAACGATATTTGCCTCGTCACCGATACGTTGCAAATGGCACGCCAAATGTACCCGGGAAAACGTAATAGCTTAGATGCGTTGTGTGATCGTTTAGGCATTGATAACAGCAAACGAACACTCCACGGCGCGTTACTGGATGCGGAGATTTTAGCCGACGTTTATTTGTCCATGACGGGCGGTCAAACTAGCCTATTTGATGAAGATCATGCGGATAGTTCAATTATCCAAGCTGGCTCCAATATGCAAGATCTTCAAAGTGCGGTCAATTTTTCGCAAAATTTAAAAGTGTTACAACCCACTGATGATGAATTCCAAGCCCATTTAGATTTCCTTAAATTGGTCAATAAAAAAAGCGATGGCAAATGTTTTTGGTCTATTCGTACGGGTGACGAAACCTCACATTAATCGGTTATCTATTAATCAGATAAACATAAAAAAGAAAAAAAAGATTGACGGTTTTAACGTTCATCATTATTATACCCAGCACTTAGCGGAGTGGTAGTTCAGCTGGTTAGAATACCTGCCTGTCACGCAGGGGGTCGCGGGTTCG
>NZ_CALJRX010000208.1 GCF_937976265.1 uncultured Haemophilus sp. | reverse complement strand
CATAGCACAGGCTTTAGTTTTTCAGCTTGTTTAACAGCTGAATTAGCCAAAGGCGCACCATTAAAAAGTGCGGTAAAAACAGCTAAAGATTTTATTACGGCAGCCATATCTCATCCATTGAATATTGGTCATGGACATGGACCAACAAATCATTGGGCTTACAGTCGCCTTTAAGGATTGAAAGATGAAAAATATTCAAGAAATTTTACCGCTCTATTTTGTAGCAGGCACACAAGATTGCCGACATTTAGGTGAGAATCCGGCAGAAAACTTGCTCTTTGTACTAAAACAAGCTTTAGAAGGAAGCATTACCTGTTTTCAATTTCGCGATAAAGGCAAATTCTCATTAGAAAATTCTCTAACAGAACAACGAGCCTTAGCCATTAAGTGCAGAGACTTATGTCGACAATATGATGTACCATTTATTGTTGATGACAATGTTCATTTAGCATTGGAAATTGAAGCGGATGGCATTCATGTTGGACAAAACGATACGTCTGTGAAAACGATTCGAGCAAAAACTAATAAACCACTGATTATTGGTTGGTCCATTAACCGCTTAGATGAAGCAAAAATCGGAGAGGGATTATCTGAAATCGATTATTTTGGTGTTGGTCCAATTTTTCCCACTCTATCAAAAGAGAATCCTTCCCCGACTCTAGGAATGGAATTTATTCAAACCTTGAGAAATGAAGGTATCACAAAACCGCTTGTGGCGATTGGTGGGATAAAACTGGAGCATGTGAAAACCTTACGAAAATATGGTGCTGATGGTGTTGCTGTGATCACGGCTATAACTCAAGCAAATAATATAAAAGCAGCAACGCAAGCTTTAAAAGAAGACAGTAATACTATAAAGCCATAATCGAATGAATCTAAACCGATTAATTCGATTAAAACTCACAAAAAAACGACCGCACTTGCGGTCGTTTCTATTTATAGCTTAAAGGATTATTTTAATTTTTCACCTTTAAATTCACCTGTCAAACTTTCTAAGAAAGAGGTGATGTCCTCCACATCTTTTTGAGCAGGCTGTTTCACGTTACTTTGGTATTTCAACATTGCACTCACCGCATCTTTTAGCTCTTTTGCTGAAGCATCATGGAAATAGGGTGCAGTAAGTGCGATGTTACGTAAAGTTGGCACTTTAAAGCGATGCATATCGAATGGATCTTTCGTTTGAGCAAAGCGACCTTCATCTGCATCAGTTAATGGCGTACCACGATCTTTAAAGTAATCGCCGTAGAGTCCCATGTATTCATAAGATTGTCCGCCCATTGCTACGCCAGTATGACAAGTATCGCATTTATGTTGTTTGAATAACTCATAACCGCGAACTTGTTGTTCGGTCAAGGCTGTTTTATCCCCTTTCAAATAACGGTCGAAATCACTATTTGGCGTAATTAATGTTTTTTCATATTCACCAATCGCGTGAGTTAAGGTTTCTTTCGTCACTTGTGGATATTCTTTTAAGAATTCTTTTTTGAACTCTTCATCCATTTCAAAACGTGCCACGATGTCATCCCAAGAGTGTGAGCCCATTTCTACTGGATTTGTTGGAGGACCTTTCGCTTGATCCGCTAAATCTGTCGCTCGTCCATCCCAGAATTGCACAAAGTTAAATGCGGCATTGAACACGGTTGGCGCGTTAATAGGGCCTTTTTTACCATCAATACCTGTTGAAGTATCAAGTCTATCCACACCACCTTTATCTAATTGGTGACAAGTATGACATTGAATAGAACCATCGCCTGATAAACGTCCATCAAAGTAAAGATCACGACCTAACGCGACTTTTGCTTCATCAGTCTCAATACTGTCTGGAATCGGTTGAACTAAACGATCGGCATCAACATTTGGTGTTTCTTTTGGTAAAGACATTTTACGTACTTCACGAATCCAGTTAAGCAACACCACTTTTTCTTGCTCATCTGGTTTACTTCCCCAGTGAAGATGTCTGAATTTAGCAATTGGCATTTCGTTATTTTCAAGTACGCGCTGTAATTTTGCTAAATCAGCTTGGGATAATTTGCTCGGATCTTTTAAACCTTCAAGTAAACGATCAAGGCGGAAAGCACGAAACCCACTTTGAATATCCGATTGCATTTGATCACCCACAATCGGGAATTTTGAATAAAATGGAAGCGGTGTGTTTGGACTATGGCAATACTGGCAGCTGTTATCAAATAAGGCTTTTGCCACTTTTTCTTGTTCGCCCGTATAGCGATTTTCCATTAAAAGTTGGGTCGCGTTCTCTTTATCAAATTGGTGTAGATACCCCACTACGCCCAAATAACCTAAGATAGCAATGGCGGCTCCGCCAATAATCAGTTTTTTCATCTAATAATCCTCCAAACGATCAATAAACATAAAAAAAGAAACGTAAAGCTTAAAGCAAGATGATTATGCCAAAAAATTGGCTTATATTTTGTATGGATTTAATTAACTTTGACTATGGATTCGATTGATTGCATTAAAGGCTTTTTTACCTTATAAATGAGAATTCCCCTAAAAATTAAGCAATAAAAAATGCGGCTATTTCTAACCGCACTTTACTTTTCGTTATCTCTCGTTTATTTATTTGGCGCTTGCATAAAGCGGAAGAAGTCACTGCCAGGTTTCAAAATCATCATATTATCTGAATCTTCAAAGCTGTTTTCATAGGCTTTTAAGCTACGAATAAAACTATAAAACTGTGGCTCTTGGGCAAAAGCTTGAGAATACAATTTTGCCGCCGCCGCATCACCACTACCACGCAATTCTTGTGCCGTTTTATTGGCATTCGCTAAGATCAAGGTCACTCTACGATCCACGTCTGCTTGAATGAACGCCGCTTTTTCTTTACCTTGTGAACGATGTTCACGGGCAACGGCATCACGTTCTGCACGCATACGTTGGTAAATCGAAGAAGAAACTTCATCCGGTAAGTTAATTTGTTTTACGCGAACATCGACGACTTCAATCCCTAATTCAGAGGTACTATCCTGCCCTGAATTTAACGCTTTTTTCGCCCCTGCCATTAATTCACCACGTGTACCTGAAACGATATCTTTAATCGTACGTGTACCTATTTCTGAACGCAGACGGTCATTCACTTTACGGCTTAATAAGCTTGAAGCTTGGTTATAATCGCCACCACCCGTTGCAGTATAGAAACGACCGAAATCGCTGATTCTCCATTTCACATAGGAATCCACCAACAAATCTTTTTTCTCGACTGTCACAAAACGAGTAGCTGAACCATCAAGGGTACGAATACGCGCATCAAGCACTTTAATGCTATCAATTAAAGGCAATTTGAAATGCAAACCTGGTTCATAAACAACTACTTTATTTTCTGCGTCACGTTGTACTTTGTTAAAACGCAACATGATGCCACGAGTGCCCTCAGTTACAACCACGACGCTGGAATATAGCACCGCAGCAATCACCACAATAATCGGAAGTAAAAATTTACGCATTAGTTAAATCTCCCTTGGCGAATGCCTTCATTTGATCGAATCGGTTGGGTCGTTTGCGTTTCTACATGACGTTCTTGTGTTGAAACAGGTGCAGAACTGACCGCACTTTCAGGCGTTGTAGTAGTCGGTTGAGCCGCTTTTTTACCCATTAATTGTTCTAATGGTAATACGGTTAAATTGTTACCATTATTTGCATCTAACATGACTTTCGGCGTATTTGCCATGACTTTTTCCATGGTTTGAATATAAAGACGCTCTTTTAACAAATCAGGCGCAGCTTTAAATTCAGGTAGAAGACGTTGTAAACGTTCCACTTCCCCTTGCGCATCAAGTACAACACGATCTTTGTAAGCAGTAGCTTCTTCTATAATACGCTGTGCGTCACCGCGAGCGATTGGCTCTTTCTCACGCGCATAAGCTTCTGCTTCACGAATATAACGTTGTTCGTCTTCCTGTGCTTTAATCGCATCATCGAAAGCATCTTTTACTTCTTCTGGTGGACGCGCAGATTGGAAGTTCACGTCAATGACCTCTAAGCCCATGTCATAAGGTTTGATAATATCGTTCAACGCTTTCCAAGTATTTTCACGCACTACTGCACGACCCGTTGTCAGAATATCATTCATGGTCATATGGCCGATCACATAACGAAGCGCACTGTCTGTCGCTTGTCCGAGACTATCATCTGCATTGCTTACACTAAACAGGTATTTTTCTGGATTTTGCACGCGATATTGCACAGTCATTTCCACTTTAACCATGTTTTCATCTTTGGTTAACATTGCACCTTGCGTTTTAAGCTCACGAACTTGTTCGACATTCACTGGAATCACTTTATCAATGAAAGTCGGTTTCCAGTTCAAACCTGGTTGAACGGTAGAATGAAATTCACCAAAACGTAACGTCACGCCACGTTCTGCTTCTTTAATGGTGTAAAAACCGCTTGCCCCCCAAATAATCCCTCCGATTACGGCGGCGATCGGTAAAATTTTACCTAAATTGAATGAAGGTATATTCGGCGAAGTATTATTTGAACCGCCTTTTTTATTGCCACCACCTAGTTTTTTCAACAGATTATTGAATACTTCTTCAATATCTGGCGGTGATTGCTCCTGATTCTTATTGTCTCTCGCGCCCCAGCCATTTTCATTTTGCTTATCTGATGAATTATCTGACTGTTTTGGACCGCTGCTCTGTCCCGGTTTACCCCAAGGATCTTGATCTGGACCGTTTTGCGACATTACGTTCTCCATTTGTCTAAAAATTTTAATAAGTTTATCGAAATAAATGGGGTTAGTCTATGAAAATACAAGTGGCGAATCAAGTTTTATAAAATAAAAAATCCTTGAATATTTTCAAGGATTTTCTTTTATTCATTTACTTGGTAAATCAAGGATTTTTGTATATTTTTTTCGAGTAAATGTTTCCCATCCCAGTGATAAAAGTGCGGTTGAATTTTTGACTGATTTATAAATGCCGCAAAATAAAAAGGTAATTCATCCGTAAAGATCAATTCCCCTTTCGGACAATAATCTGAATAGATCTGCAGTTGCTCAGGCAAATGTGTCACACTTGATAGCTTCACGATTCCTACGCCTTGTGATTTCAATACAGCTTCACGCAAACACCAACAGCGATAAAAGGCCTGCTCTTCGTCAGGCTGTTTAGCAAACCAATCTTGTTCTGCTTGTGGCGCAAAATGAGCCATGAGCGCAGAAAAATTCCGTTTTTTTGAAAATTCAATATCAATACCGACCGCACTTTTTTCTGATTCATTAATATGCAGCAATACAGCAACCCAATCCCCAGAGTGACTAATATTAAAATCAATATTCTCGACGGGAAATTGCGGTCTGCCACTTTGTGTACGATAAATTTGCCCTAAAAGTGCGGTTGATTTTTTCGCTGTTTTTAGCAACTGCCAAAGTAAAAAATGTGCCAATCGACGACATTGATGACGTTGCGTTATCCGAGAATTTCCCTGCGGTTCCGTATGCAAATTCTCAGGGACGAGCTCCCTAGGAATTTCATCAAAAGGAAAAGGTTGTTGAATATTGGCGTAGGCAATAAAAGTTGTCATAAAAATAATGAATAAACACGCAAGTTTGATTGCATTATAAAAGTGCGGTCAAAATCAACCGCACTTTTTTATTATTTCAACAAATATGCACGT
>NZ_CALJRX010000207.1 GCF_937976265.1 uncultured Haemophilus sp. | reverse complement strand
ATTAAATCCAGTAAGACCGCTACCGCCAGTTGGCGGCATTCCGGTGATGCACGGTGTAGAGCCGAACGAACGCGATATTATGCTTCCATTAGGCGACCGTGGCGGTCACACCTTAGTATTTGGTACGACTGGCGTAGGGAAAACGCGTTTTGCTGAAGTGCTTGTTACACAAGATATATATCGAGGTAAAACACCTGAAGAGCGTGAAGTGGTTGTCTTTTTTGATCCGAAAGGCGACCCGGATATGTTAAAACGAATGTATGCAGAAGCAAAACGTGCGGGGCGTGAAAATGAATTTTATGTATTCCATTTAGGGCATCCGGAAATTTCTGCTCGATATAACCCAGTTGGTCGCTTCGGTCGAATTTCTGAAGTGGCAGGACGTATTTCTGGGCAATTAAGTGGAGCTGGAAATAGTGCAGCATTTAAAGAGTTTGCGTGGCGTTTTGTGAATATTGTCTCCCGTGCATTGGTTGAAATGGGAAAACGCCCGGACTATGTGCAAATCTCGCGTTTTGTGCAAAATATTGATGCACTTTTCTTAGACTACGCCAAACTTCATTTTGATGCCGTCGATAAGAAAATATGGCCAACTTTGGCTTCGGTTGCGGCTAACTTAGATGTAAAAAATTTACCGTTCTCGATGAAAGATAGACCGCTTATTGCTGTTATTAACCAATATATTTTAGAGAATAAGATTTTTGACCCGGTACTTGAAGGATTGTCAAGTGCGGTACGTTACGATAAAACCTATTTTGATAAAATTGTGGCATCGCTTTTACCGTTACTTGAAAAACTCACAACAGGTAAAACTGCAGAGCTTCTCTCGCCTGATTACACTGATATTCATGATGAGCGCCCTATCTTTGATTGGGAATCTATTATTCGTAAAAGAGGGATTGTTTACGTTGGATTAGACGCATTATCCGATGCGACTGTAGCTGCAGCTGTGGGTAATAGTATGTTTGCTGATTTGGTATCAATGGCTGGTCATATTTATAAATTTGGCGTAGATGAGGGGTTGCCAGATGCATTTAAAACTAAAAGCAAACCGCCTAAAATCAACCTTCATTGCGATGAGTTCAATGAATTGATGGGTGATGAATTTATCCCGCTAATCAATAAAGGTCGTGGTGCGGGAATGCAGGTAACAGCCTATACTCAAACACTTTCAGATATTGAAGCTCGTATTGGAAGTAAAGCGAAAACGGGACAAACAACAGGTAACTTCAATACACTTTTAATGTTCCGGGTAAAAGAGCCGGCTACTGCAGAGTTTTTAACGCGTCAGCTCAACGATGTCACAATTTATCAAAGCATGGTGACATCAAGTACGACAGATAACAGCAATCCGGATGATGGCAAGGCGTTTACGTCTAATACTGGTGAACGTATTTCTGAAAAAATGGTGCCAATGTTATCGCCAGCACATATTACAAATCTACCAAAAGGTCAGGCATTTGCCCTTCTTGAGGGAAGTACGCTTTATAAATTAAGAATGCCTTTACCTGCGGTTGATAAAGATGATGTGATGCCGGAATCACTCCAAGAATTGACGGCTTATATGCGCAAAAACTACCATATTTCACCAAATTGGTGGCAATCTGCATTTTCTGATTATGCGCCAAGTCAAGATATAGCAACCGCTTTTCAGTCAATGTCATTAAATCGAGCACCTTCACACGCAGGAGAAGAAATGCTTTTCGGGGATGTTGAAACTCCAGTTGCTGAAGATATGGAAGATGAAGATATTGATCAGAATGATGATACAGATGAGGATGATTTTGATGACACAGATAATTAATCAGCCGGATATGAACTTGCTTGATATTCCGGATATGAGCGTAGATTTCAATTCAGTCACTAGCTGTTCTTGTGGGTTGGAAAACGCTGATGAATTACTTAATTACTTTTTACCTTATTTGGAAGATTGGAATAATCAGCGTTATACCACACATGAATTTGCGAAAAAGTATGCAAATAAAGGCATCTCACTTTGGACGGCTAATGATGTAAAAAAATCTGAAAATGGCATCCAGGCAATTCAAATTTTTTTAGACGGTGAAGTAAAAGGTTATCTTTTCTTTCACTGTAAATTATCTCCAGTGGGAACATTACAGTAATGGCAGAACAACAAGTCAAAAAAAAGAAAAAGGGTCTTTTTTACTACATTAATGCGGTATTAGCCGCCTTATTTGGTTCCCTGATTTTGAGCATTATTCTTGAATGGTTAGGTATTGCATTTTTATGGCCTGAAGAAGGTCATTTACACAGTCAAAAAATGATGCTAACTGAGCTTGGATGGCTTTCTGATAGTCTAACGAGAGGTCTTTTCTATCATTCTCCAAAAGAGTTGGCTGAAGGTCTTATTTTGTCATCACATGAATGGCTTTTTGTGAAAACAGGTGTAAAAGATTGGTTAGCCAATCCTCGTGAGCATAGTGGCGTAGGTTTG
>NZ_CALJRX010000206.1 GCF_937976265.1 uncultured Haemophilus sp. | reverse complement strand
TGGAAGTAAAAATAGTGGGTTTAATAAAAATGACTTTGCAGACAAATACGATGGTAGCTTTACTCCTGTTATTGATTTTCCTAATTTCTTAATGCATGTTTTAAGAATTTATTTAGAAATGACTGATAAATGCGGAGATTTTACCAAAACAGTACCGTTAGATGAAAAATACTTATTAAATTCTTTTGAAGAAAAAATTAAAGAAGATGAATCTGTTAGAAATTTCATTTATGTTTTATTGATTTGTCGCTATCTTTTTGATTGCTATGTTATCAAATCTAACGCAATTAGAACTGGGGAAGAAAACTGGTCCTTATGGGCGGTTAGACCTAATGGTTCAAGTTATTACTATAAAAATACATTTGGTAATAATACTGAAAGTAAAAATGATGAAAAGCTAGATAATTCTGATGATACTAAAATAGTGGTTATGTTACTTTCAATGTTCCATGTTTCTAACCCATCTCGTATTTACAAAAACTGGTTGTATGCTGTATTACGTTGGTTATTTGATAATAAAGATGATATTAAACAAAGTGATTATATTAAATTTTTAGAAGAACTTTGTGATAAATTCTATTTTGGTAATAACTGCCAAGGGGAAGATATTACCGATATTATCTTAGGGAAAGAAATTGATTTTTCTTCTAATAAAGAATGGAATGATGGAGTTTTTGTTCCTAACTTTGTATTTAATCGATTAGATTATCAGTTATGGGAAAAGTATAAAAATACGTATCCTCAGTTTAGATTTACATTCAGAAGTTCGGTTGAGCATCATTATCCTCAACATCCCTCTGAAGAACATGGATTAGAGAAATTAGATAAAGAAACTTTAGATAATTTTGGTAACTTATATTTGTTGTCTCAAAGTAAAAATTCTCGTTTGAGTAATTTGCCTCCAGAAGCAAAGTTAACATATTATCCTAATGGTGATTATGATAGCCTAAAGCAGGCTTTAATGATGGAAAAAACAAAAGAGCTTAATAATTGGAAAAACGAGGAAATATTAAAGCATGGAAAAGAAATGCTCAAAATTCTAAATCAACCTTTATCCAAAGCTAATTCCTAACGACACCTTTTGTCGCACCTCTCACTAAAATACTCCTTACCAACCCAGTAAGGAGTATTTTTTATGTCCGAATATAAATTAAATCCACCAACAGTGTCTTCTTATACTGAAAATATGATGCTCAAAATTTTATTTGAGCATAAAGGTTTTTCCGAAGTTTTTCGGGAGAGCAGCTGGCGAAGCGATGAAATTGCTAGTGCGTTTGGACTGCCTGAAGAATTAGAGAATGATAAAAATTTACGCACGGTTGCTCGTCGGCTTTTAAAAGAACGTTATAAAACACTCCAAAAATCCACCGCACTTTTACCGGAGTTATGGAAACAGGCGTATGAAAATTTGGCAACGTTGGCAGAATTTTTGCAACTGAATCTCGTTGAACAGGAACTTCTTCGCTTTGCCATGCATTTACGCAGTGAAGGAGCTATGCGAGATTTGTTTGGCTACTTGCCGAAATCGGATTTACAAAGAACGGCTGCGATCATGGCGGATTTACTTAAACAGCCGAAAAATCAGATTCTATCCGCCTTAAAGAAAGGCAGTAAACTCGATGCTTATGGCCTGATTGATCGCGATTATCGCCCCGATAGTGTGCATGATTATTTAGATTGGGGCGAAACCTTAGATTTTGATGAATTTGTGACACAACCATTAAACGAAAACGTCCTATTAAAATCTTGTACGGAAGTCGCTCAAGTGCCAAGTTTGCAACTGGATGATTTTGCCCATATTGCCGGCATGAAAGAGATGATGTTGACCTATTTGCAACAGGCACTAAAACATCATCAGAAAGGCGTGAATCTTTTAATTTATGGCGTGCCCGGCACCGGTAAAACCGAATTTGCCGGATTGCTTGCACAGGCATTAGGGATTTCGGCGTATAACATTACTTATATGGATTCTGACGGAGATGTTGTGAAGGCAGAGCAACGCCTGAACTACAGTCGTCTTGCTCAAACGCTATTGAACGGGAAGTAGGCGCTTTTAATTTTTGATGAAATTGAAGATGTGTTTAACTGCTCGTTTATGGAGCGTTCTGTTGCACAAAAAAATAAAGCGTGGACAAATCAGTTGTTGGAAAACAATAACGTGCCGATGATTTGGTTATCCAATTCGGTACACAGCATAGATGCGGCTTTTTTGCGTCGCTTTGATTTTGTGTTTGAAATGCCAGATTTACCGTTAAAAAATAAATCGGCGTTAATTTCGCAGCTGGCAGGCGGTAAATTAACGGCGGAATACGTGCAGTATTTTGCCAAAGTGCGGTCGCTTTCGCCGGCGATTTTAACGCGCGTGTTCAATGTAGCAAATGCGGTTGATAACGGTAAAAAAGCTTTTTCTGAGGTCTTGCTGACGCTATTTAATGAAGCTTTACAGGCACAAGGTAAAAAGAAAATTGAGCCGTTGGTGGAAAGTAAACTGAGTTATCAGCTTGAGTGGGTTTCCTGCAATGAAAATATCCATAAAATCAGCGAAGGATTAATGCGAACCAAGAAAGGTCGAATTTGTTGTTATGGCCCGCCGGGCACAGGGAAAACCGCTTGGGCTGGTTGGCTTGCCGAGCAGTTAGATATGCCGTTGTTGCTTTGCAAAGGGTCTGATTTGCTCGATCCTTATGTGGGCGGAACAGAACAAAAAATTGCGGAGGCATTTGAATCGGCGAAGCGTGATAATTGTCTGTTGGTGCTAGACGAAGTGGATACGTTTCTGTTTTCACGCGACGGTGCAGAACGTAGTTGGGAACGTTCTCAAGTAAATGAAATGCTAACGCAAATCGAACGCTTTGAGGGCCTGATGGTGGTATCAACAAATTTAATTGAGGTACTCGATCCTGCTGCTTTACGCCGTTTTGATTTGAAACTGAAGTTTGATTATTTAACGTTGCCACAACGCTTAGATTTTGCTAAACAACAAGCGGAAATTTTAGGGTTGCCGTTGTTATCGGAAGAGGATTTAAGTCAGATTGAATTGCTTAATCTGCTGACGCCAGGCGATTTTGCTGCAGTGGCTCGTCGTCACCAATTTTCGCCTTTTCAGAAAGTGCAGGATTGGTTGAGCGCATTACAAGGTGAATGTGAAGTGAAACCCGCGTTTTCTGCAACGACAAGGCGGATAGGGTTCTAATTAAAGTGCGGTCAAAATTCTCATTGTTTTTTGACTGCACTTTTTATTCTCCTGTCAGCCAACTTGCCAATAAGATAACGATAGTAAAAATAGCCAACCAAATAAGGTGAAGTTTAGTGCTTTTTCGATTAATTTCGGCATTTTGTTGGC
>NZ_CALJRX010000205.1 GCF_937976265.1 uncultured Haemophilus sp. | reverse complement strand
GCTCTTCCGATCTGGGATTGCGGGTATCGTATTAACCCTAGGGATGTCGGTGGATGCCAACGTACTTATTTTTGAGCGTATCAAAGAAGAGATTCGTAATGGACGTCCAATCCAGCAAGCCATTCACGAAGGTTATAACGGTGCATTCACCTCTATCTTCGATGCGAACTTAACCACAATTTTAACGGCAATCATTCTTTATGCTGTGGGTACCGGTCCAATTCAAGGCTTTGCGGTAACTCTTGCATTAGGTGTGGCAATTTCAATGTTTACAGCGATTACCGGAACACGTGCTATCGTGAACTTCCTATACGGCGGTAAACGTCTTGAAAAATTATCAATTTAGGTAGGATAAGATGAGATTATTTGCAAAAGATAAAAACGGACATTTTATCCGTGAAGTGAATGGGATTAAATTGCCATTCCCTCTCACTGAATTTATGAAAGTGAGATTTGTGGGATATGCATTTTCTGCAATTTTAATGGCGATTTCCCTCTTCTTCATTGTGACAAAAGGCTTCAACTGGGGCTTGGATTTTACCGGTGGTGTGGTATTTGATACTCACTTCTCACAACCGGCTGATTTAGAAAAAATCCGTAGCACATTAAATCAAAATGGTATTTCAAGCCCGATTGTACAAACAACCGGTTCTGTACAAGACGTGATGATCCGATTACCGGCTGACAATAACGATTCTGCTATTGGTGATCACGTTAAAAGCATGCTTCAAACGATTGATCCAAATATTCATATTAACAGTATTGAATTTGTGGGACCAAACGTCGGTGAAGAACTGGCTCATGGTGCAGTTTATGCGACTCTTGCAACTTTGGCAATGATGTTAATTTACGTTGGCTCACGTTTTGAATGGCGTTTAGGTGTGGGTGGTATTGCCTCACTTGCGCATGACGTGGTGATTACACTCGGTGTATTCTCTGCATTACAAGTCGAAATGGATTTAACCTTCGTGGCAGCAATTCTTTCCGTTGTAGGTTATTCCATCAACGATAGTATCGTGGTATTCGACCGTGTGCGTGAAAACTTCCGCAAAATTCGCCGTGTAGAAACCATCGATATTATTGATATTTCCTTAACACAAACCTTATCGAGAACCATCATGACATCTCTCACAACGCTTCTTGTTGTGATTGCCTTGTTCTTCTTTGGTGGTCCATCAATTCATAACTTCTCATTAGCGTTATTAATTGGTATCGGTTTTGGTACTTACTCATCAATCTTTATCGCGATTGCGATTGCTTATGATATCGGCCTACGCCGTGAACATATGATTCCACCAAAAGTGGATAAAGAAGTCGATGATTTACCTTAATCTATCGAACATAAGATAAAAAGAAAGCCACCATAACGGTGGCTTTTTTATTGCTAAAATTACGTAATTTTTGACCGCACTTTATTCGTTTACATCCGCTAATAAAGCCGCGTATTTCTTCGTTGATTCTGAACTGTCCAACGTAATTTTTAACGCCATTGTCAGCGGTACAGAAAGTAACATACCAACCGAGCCGAACATCCATCCCCAGAAAAGCAATGAAAAGAATACAACCAAGGTAGAAAGCCCTAAGGTTTTACCCATCATTTTCGGTTCAATAATATTACCAAACGCAACATTTAATGCAATAGTACCGGCGGTTACGCCTATTGCCACACCAAATCCATTCAGCAATAACGCTTGAACAATAACAGGCACTGCTGCAATAATTGAACCGATATTCGGAATGTAATTTAATAAGAAGGTTAAGGTTCCCCATAAAATCGCATATTGCACATCCAGTACGTCCAACAAAATCCACGTCGAGATACCGCTAAGCAAACTAATAAATGTTTTCACGCCAAGATAACGAATCACACTGTCTAAAACACGATCAATATGATGTTCTTTCGCGACAACATCATCTTCATTATTACTTAACACTAAAGCAAATTTATGCTTCATCGTCGGTGCTTCAAATAGCATAAAAGTTACCACTAAAATCAACACAAAAGCATTCGACAGCACGCCAGAAAAGTTTAATAATAAATGGCTCACAAAGTTCATGATCACACTCGGATCAAAATGCTTCATAATGGCTTCGTGAGAAATCACAATCGGCAATCTCAGTTTTTGGGCTAATGCCGTAACGTCATTTATACGCTCTGAAAGTAGCACTTTATATTGCGGAATAGAGCGTGTAAATTCTTGCACACTGCTGTTAATTAATCCCGCGAGGAAAAAGAATACGATTAAAATTAAGATAAACAGCAAGGCAATCGCAATACCATGCGGCACTTTACGTTGTGTCATCACTTTAATTACTGGCGAGCAAATAATGGCGATAAATAATGCCAATAGAAAAGGCACGACTATCTCTGCCGCCAGTTTAAGCCCCGCAAACACAATGACTAAAGCCGCCATTGCGACTAAAGTGCGGTTTAAATTTAAGTTTTTTTCCACTAAATGGCCTCCTCATTTTCTTCGCCTGTACGAACA
This sequence comes from uncultured Haemophilus sp., assembly GCF_937976265.1. GTDB lineage: Bacteria > Pseudomonadota > Gammaproteobacteria > Enterobacterales > Pasteurellaceae > Haemophilus_D. Next base: position 13,424 of record NZ_CALJRX010000205.1, on the reverse strand, counting down.
CGAATTGCGCATTCTACATCATAAACAAAGATCTTTCCATCACCGATTTTGCCTGTTTGGCAAGTTTCAACAATGGTTTCAAGACATTGTTCAAGTAAATCATCTGGCACGACAATTTCCATTTTCACTTTAGGCAGAAAATCGACCATATATTCTGCTCCACGATAAAGCTCTGTATGCCCTTTTTGACGACCAAAACCTCGAACTTCAGTCACCGTCATTCCGCTAATGCCAATGTCAGATAAATTTTCACGTACATCATCTAATTTAAATGGCTTAATAATGGCTTCGATTTTTTTCATCTTATTTCTCCAAATTTTCGCGTCGTGCGGCTTTCGGGCGGAAGCTCGCAATCACTTCTGGTTTTGTATCAATATAAATACCATCAATTAATTGCAAACAATAAGGCACCGCACTAAAAATCCCTTTCACTAAGACCTTGCCTTGCTCATCTTTCACGCCTTCTAAAGTTTCTTTGATAGCTTTTGGCTGCCCAGGTAAGTTCAAGATTAGGCTGTTTTTACGAATCACACCAACTTGACGAGATAAAATCGCTGTCGGCACAAAATGCAAACTCACTTGACGCATTTGCTCGCCAAATCCAGGCATTTCACGATCAGCAACAGCCAATGTGGCATCAGGTGTGACATCACGTTTTGCCGGTCCTGTACCGCCCGTTGTGAGCACTAAATGACAATGGTGCTCATCCACTAATTCTTTCAACGTTTGTTCAATTAATGGTTGCTCATCTGGAATTAATCGCGTTTCCACTTCAAAAGGATCCACCAACGCTTGCTCTAACCATTGTAGTAATTCGGGAATCCCTTGATCTTGATACACACCACTTGATGCACGGTCTGACACCGAAACCAAACCAATTTTTAAAAGTGCGGTCATTTTCTTCCTCATTTTTATACGCTATAAACAGCGTCATTCTACCCTATTTTATCTTTTACCAAAGCATAAAAAAGCCATTTAGCTTTCACTAAATGGCTTTTCATTTTACAAATTATTGTCTGGCTTGAACTTTGCCATCCACATAATCCAGTGTGACCACTTTACCTGGTAATAATTGACCAGATAGAACTTGTTGTGCCAAGCTATTTTCGATCTCTTGTTGGATTGCACGTTTTAATGGACGCGCCCCATAAATTGGGTCGTAACCCACTTCACCAATGAAATCTAATAAAGCTTCGGTAAACACTAATTCGTAACCACGAGTTTCCATACGTTTTGCTAGACGTTCTAATTGGATGCTTGCAATCGCACGGATATTGTCTTTGTCAAGTGGATGGAATACCACCGTTTCATCAATACGGTTGATGAATTCCGGACGGAAATGTTGACTCACCACTGACATCACTAAGGCCTTCATTTCTCCATAGCTTTCGTCTTTGCTACCTTGGATTAAATCAGAACCCAAGTTAGAGGTCATAATCACCACGGTATTACGGAAATCTACTGTACGACCTTGACCATCCGTTAAACGACCATCATCCAACACTTGTAATAAAATGTTGAATACATCCGCATGTGCTTTTTCCACTTCATCGAGCAAAATCACCGAATATGGACGACGACGTACCGCTTCAGTTAAGTAACCACCCTCTTCATAGCCGACATAGCCTGGAGGTGCCCCCACTAAACGAGATACGCTGTGTTTTTCCATAAACTCTGACATATCAATACGTACCATCGCATCTTCACTGTCAAAGAGGAATTTCGCCAAAGTTTTACAAAGTTCTGTTTTACCTACACCAGTTGGTCCTAAGAATAAGAACGAACCAATTGGGCGGTTAGGATCAGAAAGCCCTGCACGGCTACGACGAATCGCGTTCGCTACGGCATCTACTGCTTCTTCTTGACCGATCACACGTTTGTGCAATTCTTCTTCCATGCGTAAGAGTTTTTCTTTCTCACCTTCCATCATTTTAGAAACAGGAATACCTGTTGCTTTAGAAAGCACTTCGGCAATTTCTTCATCAGTCACACGATAGCGCAATAAGGTCATTTCTTTGCCTTCGCTGGTTTCAGCGGCAGCAAGTTGTTTTTCCAATTCAGGAATACGACCGTATTGAAGCTCAGACATTTTGCTTAAATCACCGGCACGACGCGCTTGTTCCATTTCAGTTTTCGCTGCATCTAACGCTTGTTTTATGTGTTGAGAACCGGAAAGTGCTGCTTTTTCTGACTTCCATACTTCTTCAAGTTCGGCATATTCACGTTCTTTATCAGCAAGCTCTTTTTCTAACATATCTAAACGCTTACGGCTTGCTTCGTCTTCTTCTTTTTGTAATGCTTGTTGTTCCAATTTTAATTGGATAATACGGCGTTCAAGACGATCAAGCGGCTCTGGTTTAGAGTCAATTTCCATACGGATACTCGACGCGGCTTCATCGATTAAGTCGATGGCTTTATCCGGCAATTGACGATCGGAAATATAACGATGCGAAAGCGTTGCAGCTGCCACGATTGCCGGGTCGGTAATATCTACATGGTGATGGATCTCATAACGCTCTTTCAAACCACGTAAGATCGCAATGGTATCTTCCACACTTGGCTCATCCACAAAGACTTTTTGGAAACGACGCTCAAGTGCAGCATCTTTCTCGATATATTGACGATATTCGTCTAATGTGGTCGCACCTACACAGTGTAACTCACCACGTGCTAAACTTGGTTTTAATAAGTTACCGGCATCCATCGCACCATCAGTTTTACCTGCACCAACCATGGTATGGATTTCATCAATAAAGAGGATCACGCGACCTTCTTCTTTTGATAACTCATTTAAAACAGCTTTTAAGCGCTCTTCAAATTCACCGCGGTATTTCGCACCGGCAATCAGAGCACCCATATCTAAAGAAAGTACACGTTTGTTTTTTAAGCCTTCAGGCACTTCACCATTGACAATACGTTGTGCCAAACCTTCCACGATAGCAGTTTTACCTACACCAGGCTCACCGATTAATACTGGGTTGTTTTTGGTACGACGTTGCAATACTTGAATGGCTCGACGAATTTCTTCATCACGACCAATAACGGGGTCAAGTTTGCCACTTTCAGCACGAGCTGTTAAATCAATCGTATATTTTTCAAGAGCTTGTCTGCTTTCTTCCGCATTTTGATCATTCACGTTTTGTCCTCCACGAATATGTTGGATCGCTTGTAGAATTTGTTCTTTTTTCGCACCACATTTTTTCAAAATGTCATTTAATGCACCGCGCTCTTCAAGCGCTGCTAATAAGAACAATTCACTGGAAATAAATTTATCTTGTTTTTGTTGAGCTAATTTGTCACATAAATTCAATAAGTTAAGTAATTGACGGGAAATTTGCACATCACCGCCATTACCCGACACTTGTGGCAATTTATTCAATTCGGCGTTTAATTCATTACGCAATAACGCCACATTCACGCCACTTGCTGTCAAAATAGGTGCAATTGAACCGTCTTGTTGATTTAAAAGTGCGGTCAATAAATGCACTGGTTCGATAAACTGGTTATCTTTACCTAGCGCCAATGATTGTGCTTCACTGAGTGCTTGCTGGAATTTTGTGGTAAATTTTTCAATATTCATATGTTTATCTTCTCCTGATTAAATTCTTTGGGTCATCCCCTTTACGAGTTATTAGATAAGACCCTTTTTTGGTATTTCAAGAGAAAAAATCGACAATTTTTAATTTTTTCTATCAAACTTTACATCTTGATAGGTTTAAGCAACTAAAATTTGATGAAGTGGCACGTCCCACGCTTCAGTTGGAAGCTTTTCGACTTGCTGACATTGATGAGCTAATCCCACGGGGATAAAAGAAGACTTCTGCCAATGTTGTAAGGTGCGATCATAAAAACCACCGCCCATGCCAAGACGATTCCCTTGTTTATCAAAAGCGACGAGTGGCGTAAAAAGAATATCTAATTCATCCAAAGGCAATACGTTTTGTACATTAAGTTTAGGCTCCCAAATGCCAAATTTATTTTTCAGCATTGGTGTATCAGGCAAATAACGTAAGAACAAAAGGTGATTAGGATTGAAAGGGTGCAATACCGGCAAATAAACGTGTTTATCTTGTGCCCAAAGGGTTTTGATAAGTTTCTCCGTGGAGATTTCACCATCAAAGGAAACATACAAAGCAATATGCTGCGCATTTCGTTCTTCAATTAATGCAAGCGCTTGTTGAGTGATGGAATCTTCCGCCTGTTGTTGCTGAAGTGCGGTCAAATTTGCTCGTGTTTTACGAATTTTTTGACGGAGTTGAGTGCGAAGCGTTTGCTGTGTTGATTTCATTCGATTGGAAAGAATGGATTTAAGAGAAAGGTCCCAGAGTGCCGCTACGAGTAGTAGTCCTTGAACCCGACGGTCCAAGGAAACCGGTAAGGCCATTTTTAGGTTTCTTTAGTCCAATGACAAAGTCAAAGGTCAAGCCTACACACCAATGGCGGGAAACCGATTTATAAAGTTCTAAGTATCGGCTCAGGGACATAACCCATCCACGAACACCCCAGGAAATCTTTTAAATTTATACTAGCTCAATTTGATTAGTTTGACTAGCCTTTATTTGAATAATTTTGGTTATTCAAGCACGTCCCACAAGGGACGGGATTATTTTTTAACCGGTTGAATTAAATCAGACTCTTCCGGTTTTTTCACATCCGCAAATTGTTTATCTTTATTCGCGTCGATGACTTGCTGGGTTTGATTCGCTAATTGTTGTAAACCCATTTTGTCATAGGCTTCTTTCATTAAGAATAAACCTTCGTAAGTCGCTTTAGCATCCGGATATTGTTGCAACATACCCACTACACGGTTTGATACTGCTACCCACGCATCACGTTTTGCATAGAATTTCGCAATTTCTAATTCATGACGAGCTAATGAATCTTTGATGTATGCCATACGTGCTACCGCATCTTGTGAATATGGGCTATTTGGGAACGCACGCACTAAGCTTTGGAAGTTAGAAAACGCCGTTTTCATTGAAGTTGTTTCACGCGTTGCACGATCGATACCAAAGAAATCTTGGAGCATATTATCGGCAGTTGCTAAGTTTGTTAAACCCGCCATATACACTGCATAGTCGCGGTTTGGACTTTGTGGAAATTGCCGTAAGTAGTTATCTACGGTAACCAACGTTGCTGTGTAATCTTGCGCTTTATAGTTTGCATAAATTAAATCAAGCATTGCTTGTTCTTGGTAAGCACTACCAGGGAAACGCTCTGTCGCTGCTTTTAAATAACGAATCGAGTCAGAATAGCTTCCTTCTTGTAATGCAGCCGCGCCTTTTGCATAAAGCTCATCAACAGAAGCTTGCTCCACTTCTTTATTACCACTGCTACAAGCTGCAATAGCGAATGAGGTCAATGCAATAAGTGCGAGAGATTTTATTTTACGCATTCTTTTTTCCTTAATTTTTACGAAAATCAATAAATAAGTTACAATTAACGAATATTGTATAGAACATTACGCAATAAGCCAACTTTTTAAATTTTTAGATGGATTTTTTATGCCACAAATTACCTTAACGGCTGAAATTCAGCCTGAACAAATGGGACAGCGTTTAGACCAAACCCTCGCAGAGTTGTTCCCAGAATATTCCCGTTCGCGTTTAAAAACCTGGATTGAAGCAAAACAGGTAAAAATGAACGGTGAAATTGCCGATATTCCCCGTGCAAAAGTTTATGGCGGAGAGCAAATTGAAATTTCGGTAGAAGTGGAAGATGAAAACCGTTTTGAGCCACAAAATATTCCGCTCAATATCGTTTATGAAGATGACGATATTATCGTGATTAACAAACCTAAAGATCTTGTGGTTCACCCTGGTGCAGGCAATCCAAATGGCACGGTACTTAATGCGCTACTCTATCACTATCCACCTATTGCCGAAGTACCACGTGCAGGGATTGTGCATCGTTTAGATAAAGATACAACGGGTCTCATGGTTGTCGCTAAAACCATTCCTGCACAAACCAAACTCGTACGTGACTTACAAAAACGCAAAATCACTCGTGAATACGAAGCCGTTGCGAGTGGCATTATGACCAAAGGTGGAACCGTAGACCAACCAATGGCTCGCCATGCAACAAAACGCACATTGATGGCGGTTCACCCAATGGGTAAACCCGCTGTGACACACTATCGCATTATGGAGAATTTCCGTAATTACACGCGTTTACGCTTACGTTTAGAAACAGGCCGGACTCACCAAATTCGTGTGCACATGGCGCATATTGCACATCCATTATTAGGCGATCAAACTTATGGTGGTCGTCCTCGTCCACCTAAAAATGCAAGCGAAGCCTTCACTGAAGTACTACGCAATTTTAAACGCCAAGCCTTACATGCGGTTATGTTGCGTTTAGCTCACCCAATTACAGGTGAAATGATGGAATGGTATGCCCCATTGCCAGATGACTTTGTCGAATTACTGCATGCCTTAAAAGCGGATTACCTCGAACACAAAGACGAATTGGATTATTAAGATGAAAACCATTGTTCCAAACTGGAATGTTCCACCACATATCCAAGCTTTTACAACCACAAGAGAAGGTGGCGTAAGCCTGCCGCCTTTCGATAGTTTCAATTTAGGCGATCATGTCGAAGACGATAAAAGTGCGGTCAAAACTAACCGCACTTTATTGGTCGAAAAATTTGATCTGCCACATTTCCCGTTGTTTTTAACTCAAACGCACAGCACTCGTGTGATTACGGTGCCTTATGAGGGCAATGATTTAGAGGCTGATGCGGTTTACACCAATCAACCGAACCAAGTATGTTTGGTGATGACAGCTGATTGCTTACCGGTTTTATTCACCAATAAGCAAGGGACTGAAGTGGCAGCAGCCCATGCGGGCTGGCGCGGACTCTGTGATGGTGTATTAGAAGAAACCGTGAAATGTTTTCAATCTGCCCCCGAAGAGATTATTGCGTGGTTTGGGCCTGCTATCGGCCCTAATGCATTCCAAGTTGGTAAAGAAGTGATTGAACAATTTATGACTTTTGACCCGATTGCAGAAACGGCTTTTCGACCAGATCCGAATGAAGTAGGAAAATACCTTGGCAATCTTTATCAAATCGCCACACAACGCCTCAACAAATTAGGGATTGCCCAAATTTACGGTGGTGAACATTGTACGTTTACTGAAAAAGAAACCTTCTTTTCCTATCGTCGAGATGGCAAAACAGGAAGAATGGCGAGTCTCATTTGGATAAAAAAATAAACTCATAAATACAACAAACCGCACCTTAAAGTGCGGTTTGTTTTTGGCTTATTCTGAATAGTTTTCGAACCAACTTTCCAAGATTAAGCAAGCAGAGATCCCATCTACTTTACCTTTATTGAGCGCTCGATAACCGCCGCGCTGGAAAATTTCGTCTCGAGCAGAAACCGTCGTTAAGCGCTCATCTTGCAGTTCTACTTTGATACCGAAACGACCATTTAAACGATTGGCAAATTTTTTTGCTCGAAGTGTTAAATCTTGCTCGGTGCCATCCATATTTAAAGGCAATCCTACCACAATGACATCCGGTTTCCAGTCTTTTAAGCATTTCTCAATAGCATCCCAGTTTGGAATCCCATCTTGCGCTTTAAATGCAGGTAAGGCTTGCGCCGTCCCCGTGATACTTTGCCCGACTGCACAACCGATGCTTTTTGTGCCAAAATCAAACGCGATTGCCGTGATGCCCATTAACTATGCCCCACTTGTGAAAAGACAAAATTATGAGGATTAATCCCTAATAATTGATTCGCGGCAGGATAACGATCTTCATAAATAGTTTCAAATAAAATGGTGTCTGAAGCTGGCGCCACTAACCACGCATTATCCGCAATCTCTTGTTCTAGCTGTCCAGCTGTCCAACTTGCACAACCGAGCGCAACAAGATATTTTTCAGGCGCATTTTCTGAACCAAAGGTTTCCACAATATCTGCCGAAGTGGTCAGAAACATCTCATCGGTAATTTTATAACTATGCTCAAATTCTTTCGCGGTTTTCTTATGCAGAATAAAACCACGCTCAGAATGCACTGGACCACCCGCAAGCACAAGTTCATTGCTAAAAGAGCGGTCATTTTTCATCATAAAATTCATTTTTGAATATAGCTCAGCAATGCTTAAATCGGTGGGTTGATTAATCACTAAGCCCATTGAGCCTTGCTCATTATGCTCACACATATACACCACGGTATTTTGGAAATAATCCTCTAACTGTGGCATCGCAATTAAAAATTGCCCTTGTAAATCCATCATTATCCCAAATCTCCAAAACAAATTTGCAACGCACTAATTGCCGCTAAAGAGGCGGTTTCTGTACGTAACACACGCTTTCCTAATAAAATTTCAGTAAATCCTTGTTGTTCAGTTTGAGCGATTTCTTGAGGTGATAAACCACCTTCTGAACCAATAAGTAAACGAACACCTTCTTTTGGAATGGAAGGCAAGGTTTTAATAGAATATTGGGCTCTTGGATGTAAATTCAATTTCAGCGCACCATCATTTTCTGCGCACCAATCTTGCAATTTCATTAAAGGACGAATTTCTGGCACAACGTTACGGCCACATTGCTCACAAGCGGCAATGGCAATTTTTTGCCATTGTTGGATTTTCTTATCCATGCGTTCGCCATCTAACTTCACGCCACAACGTTCCGACCACAATGGTGTAATTACATTCACGCCCAACTCTACGGATTTTTGAATAGTAAATTCCATTCGATCGCCGCGTGAAATAACCTGCCCTAAATGAATCGATAAATTCGACTCTTTATCACTCAATTCACAACCAAGAATGTCCACTTTAACGGCTTTTTTGCTCGCTTCAATAATTTTCGCTGGATAAATATGATTACTTCCATCAAATAATTCAATTTGCTCACCTTCAGTCATACGCAGTACACGTCCTACGTGATTAGCCGCATCCTCTGAAAGTTGGCAAGTAGATTGATTTTTAAGGGATTCTGGATGATAAATTCTTGGAATACGCATAATATTGAGTCTTTGATATAAGGAAAAAGTGCGGTCATTTTCAACCGCACTTTTAATATTATTCTGTTGCTAAATCTTTTGGCAAGCTTTCTAAAATGGCCCGCCAGTAAGCGGAAGTCACTTGCTTATGTTTACGAATACATTCCACCACTAAATCGGATTGACCTTTTTCACAAATATCACGCAATTCTACATAAAAATCATGTGTCACTTGTCGATGTTTTTCGTCACTAAAGAATAGTAAACCAATTTTATGATAAACCCCACGTAAGCTATTGAAAATTAAACGATAGAAAGGTTTATTCGCCATTACGGTAAACTGACGAAATAAGGCATAGTCAAATTCCATGTAGCTTTCAGCGGTATTCTCTAAAGCATCCATTCCTTTGAATAAGGCGGCAGAGGCTTTAGGTGAATTTTTTACTGCCTCATAAATATAAGATTCCGACATGCGACTACGCAATGACAACATATTTTCAATGATTAATGGCGCGCTTTGGCGATCTAAGGTAATTAAAGTTTCAATGATGCTTGGACCAGCTGTATCCCAAATATCATTGACTTTTGTCGGTTTGCCGTGTTGAATGGTCAGCCAGCCATCACGAGCCAAACGCTGTAATACTTCACGTAATGTGGTGCGTGTGACGCCGATTTTATCAGCTAAATCACGCTCAGAAGGAAGATTAGTGCCGGCGGGAAATACATTATCCCAAATACTTCTAACAATATATTCTTCGGCAAGCGCGGCTGGGCTTTGAGCCCGTAAAAGGGTATTATCTGTTTGCATGAGTATGAAATAAATATAAAAAAGCCTAAAAAGATCAAAAAAATGTGATTTATTGAATAAATCTTTAACTGGTCTATTATCCTTTAAAGCAGTATATATTACAATGACAGGACTATAAAAAAACGGAGTTCGATATGACTTACACACAAGCATTTATGAAAAACTTTCTGGGCTCGAGCCCTGATTGGTATAAATTAACTATTATTGCCTTCTTGGTAATTAACCCGATTTTATTCTTTTTCGTCAGCCCATTTATTGCTGGCTGGGCTCTCGTGGCTGAATTTATTTTCACCCTTGCCATGGCATTAAAATGCTACCCTCTTCAACCCGGTGGTTTATTAGCATTTGAAGCTATTGCTATCGGCATGACGAGTGCTGAACACGTTAAAGCCGAGATCATGGCAAACTTTGAAGTGGTTTTACTTTTAATCTTCATGGTGGCCGGTATTTACTTTCTGAAGCAACTTTTGCTTTATGTGTTCACCAAGTTATTAGTGCGTATCCGTTCTAAAATCGTCCTCTCTTTAGCATTCTGTTTCAGTGCAGCATTTCTTTCAGCGTTCTTAGATGCGCTGACTGTTGTAGCTGTAATCATCAGTGTTGCCATGGGTTTCTATGGGGTTTATCACAAAGCCGCATCAGGTAAAACACTACAAGATGCGGTTGATATTTCTGATGATAACAAAATTAAAAATCACGAAACTCTCGAAAAATTCCGTTCTTTCTTACGTAGCTTAATGATGCATGCAGGTGTAGGGACAGCACTCGGTGGCGTAATGACTATGGTGGGTGAACCACAAAACCTGATCATTGCAGAACAAGCAAAATGGAACTTTATTGAGTTCTTTTTCCGTATGGCACCAGTAACCATCCCCGTATTCATCTGCGGATTACTCACTTGTGTTTTAGTTGAAAAATTTAAAGTGTTCGGCTATGGCGAAAAATTACCAGAAGAAGTATGGAAAGTCTTGGCTGATTTAGATCGCGAAAACACACAAAAAATGTCTAAACAAGATAAAGCTCGCCTTTATGTTCAAGCGGTTATCGCGGTTTGGTTAATCTTAGGTTTAGCCTTCCACTTAGCCGCGGTAGGTTTAATCGGTTTAAGTGTAATTATTCTTGCAACAGCTTTTACTGGCGTAACAGACGAACATGCTATTGGAAAATCATTCCAAGAAAGCTTGCCTTTCACTGCATTATTAGTGGTATTTTTCTCCATCGTTGCGGTGATTATTGATCAAAAACTCTTTGCACCAATTATTCAATTCGTATTAAGTTCTGAAGAGAAAACTCAGTTAGCCTTATTCTATGGTTTCAATGGTTTACTTTCTGCCATTTCGGATAACGTATTCGTTGCAACGGTTTACATCAATGAAGCGAAAAATGCACTTACAGCTGGCGCAATTTCGCCACACCAATTTGAATTACTTGCGGTAGCAATCAATACAGGGACAAACTTACCTTCTGTAGCAACGCCAAACGGTCAAGCCGCATTCTTGTTCTTATTAACATCATCGCTTGCACCGTTAATTAAACTTTCTTATGGTAGAATGGTCTACATGGCATTGCCTTACACTATCGTATTAACGCTAGTCGGTTTCCTTGCAATCGAATTTATCCTACCTGAAATGACGATTTGGCTTGCGAACCTTGGCTTAATTCTTCCAATTTAATGAAACATAAGGAGAGAGAATGCTAGACTTTTTTAAGCAATTATCCCTTAAACGTTCAGCGTGGATCTTTTTGGCATTTACCGCATTTGCCTTAGAATCGACCGCACTTTATTTTCAATACGGCATGGGTTTGCAACCTTGCGTACTTTGTGTTTATGAACGTTTAGCTGTTATGGGGTTATTCGCCGCTGGTCTTATCGGCGCCTTAGCCCCAAGTTCGCTTATTATCCGCATTCTTGCTCTTATTGTGGGTTTATTTAGTGCAATCAAAGGATTAATGATCTCCATTCGTCACCTTGATTTACAAATGAATCCAGCACCATGGAAACAATGTGAATTTATACCAAACTTTCCAGACACATTACCATTCCATAAATGGCTACCGGCAGTCTTCAATCCAACAGGCAGCTGTAACGAAAGCCAATGGTCACTTTTCGGCATTACGATGGTGCAATGGTTGGTATTTATTTTCGCTGTCTATGTCATTGTGTTAGGATTAATTACACTTTCACAAGTGAAAAAAAGTCGAAATCGACGCCTTATTTTTAAATAGTCTAATCACAAACTAAAAAGCCTAGAGATATTCTCTAGGCTCTTTTATTCTCAATAACGAAAGCCATTCTGAACTTAAAACTACTCAAGAAAGAAATACCAATAAGGCATTAAGATCAACCAAATAAACGCACTGAGCATAACGACAAATTTAAAACTGAAATGTTTAGTTTTATGACGAAAGCGTTTCATCCCGCAATAAATGCCAATAAACCCACCAAGCAGGCTTAATAGAAAAAAGGTATTTTCAGAAATTCGCCAGCCGTGACGAACCGCGCGGATTTTATCTTTCCACATTAAAAAATAAGCGGCGATATTGACCGCCGCTAACATCACAAATAAAAGCTGAATCAGCATTATGCGTAAACAGGAAGACGTTTGCAGATTGCCAATACTTTTTCTTTGGTTGCTGCAATCACTTGTTCTTCGTTTTCTTTGCCTAATGCATCTAATACATCACACATCCAGCCTGCTAGTTCACGACAGTCTTGTTCGTTAAAGCCACGACGAGTCACCGCTGGTGTACCAACACGAATACCGGAAGTCACAAATGGTTTTTGTGGATCATTTGGTACGGAGTTTTTATTCACCGTGATATTCGCTTTACCTAACGCTGCATCTGCTGCTTTACCGGTTAAGCCTTGTTTGATGAAACTGACTAAGAACAAATGGTTTTCTGTGCCGTTTGAAACTACGTCATATCCACGTTGTTTAAATACTTCCACCATTGCTTTCGCATTTTTAATCACGTTTGCTTGATATTCTTTATAAGCAGGCTCTAATGCTTCTTTGAAACATACTGCTTTCGCCGCAATAATGTGAACTAATGGACCACCTTGGTTTGCAGGGAAAACAGAAGATTGTAAGCGTTTATAAAGCTCTTCATCACCGCAAGAAGAAAGAATTAAACCACCACGTGGACCACCTAAGGTTTTATGGGTAGTCGTTGTTACAACATGTGCGTATGGTAATGGGTTTGGATATAAACCTGCAGCGATTAAGCCCGCAACGTGAGCCATATCAACAAATAAATACGCGCCTACTTCATCCGCGATTTCACGCATTCTTTTCCAATCTACCACTTGAGAATAAGCTGAGAAACCCGCCACAATCATTTTTGGTTTGTGTTCTAATGCTTTTTGACGCACATCTTCATAATCGATTAAACCATCAGCAGTAATACCATAAAGTACAGAATTATAGATTTTACCGGAGAAGCTCACTTTCGCCCCATGGGTTAAGTGACCACCGTGTGCTAAATCCATCCCTAAAATGGTATCGCCCGCATTGATTAATGCACCATATACTGCCGCATTCGCTTGTGAACCTGAGTGAGGTTGTACGTTTACATAATCCGCTCCAAATAACTCTTTCGCGCGATCAATCGCCAACTGCTCCACAATGTCTGCGTACTCACAACCGCCGTAGTAAC
>NZ_CALJRX010000204.1 GCF_937976265.1 uncultured Haemophilus sp. | reverse complement strand
GGTTAATTAAGAATTGTGTTAATAAAGACACAGGACGACCCGTTGCACCTTTATTGGCGCCTTGAAGCCACGCAGTCCCGGCGATATCTAAATGCGCCCAAGTATATTTTTTCGTAAAGTTAGAGAGGAATGCGCCTGCAGTAATTGCACCGCCCCAACGACCGCCAATATTAGCCAAATCGGCAAATGGTGATTTTAATTGCTCTTGATATTCTTCACTTAACGGCAAACGCCAAGCTTTATCGGTGGTTTGCTGTGCCGCTTGTAATAACTGTTCGGCTAAGGCATCATCAGTTGAAACTAAGCCGCTGTTATGTTGGCCTAAAGCAACCACACAAGCACCAGTCAGGGTCGCGACATCAATCACATATTGCGGTTCAAAACGTTCTACATAGGTGAGTGCATCACAAAGTACTAAACGCCCTTCCGCGTCAGTATTTAACACTTCTACAGTTAAACCATTCATCGTGGTGAGAATATCACCTGGACGATAAGCATTGCCATCAGGCAAGTTTTCACAACCTGCTAATACACCGATAACATTGAGTGGAAGATTTAATTCAGCAATGGCTTTCATTGCACCGAATACTGAAGCAGCACCGCACATATCATATTTCATTTCATCCATATCTGCGGCTGGTTTTAAAGAAATACCGCCTGCATCGAAGGTTAAGCCTTTACCCACTAATACGATTGGTTTCGCATTTTTATCAGGTGCATTGTTGAAATGTAAAATAGACATATAAGCTGGGTTTTGCGAACCGCGAGATACGGCTAAATACGCATTCATCCCAAGTTTTGTCATGTCTTCTTCATCAATCACATCTAAGGAAAGTGCGGTTGATGTTTCGGCTAAATTTTTAGCTTGTTCAGCTAAATAAGCCGGTGTACAAATGTTCGGTGGCATATTTGCAATATTACGTGCGGCTTTTACACCATTGGCAATAGCTTGCGCTTCTGCGATAGCTTGTTGAGCTTGTGAATCGTCGGTATTAAAAATGATTTCTTGCAGTGAGATAGCATCCGCTTTTTTACTCTTAAATTCATCAAATTGATAGAGACTATGTTCAATGGTTTCAACGGTAAAACGCACATTCCAAAATAGATCGCGATCTTTAATTTCCACATCCGTTAAATTATTCACCGCTTGTTGAATATTTAATTCTTTTAATGTTTGGGTCACACGTTGGATGATTTGTTTAAATTGGCGTTCAGTTGTTTCGCCTTTTTTGCCACAACCTGCGACTAATACGCGTTTAGCCGCAAGATTTGGTAACGAATGAAGCAGAGTCGCTTGCCCAATTTTACCTGAAAGATCGTGGCTTTGAGCTAATTGGCTAAGGTAGCCTTGTGTGATTTGATCGATTTCATTGAAACTTTTTGTCAATTCATTGTTCTCATAAATGCCGATGATAAGGCAATCGGTTGATTGAGAAAGTGCGGTTGAGTTTGCTTGATATTTCATGTTATTTCCTTATGTTGCTAATTTGCTATTTAAATCAGTCAAAATAAGGTATCATACGCCATCTAAATTAGCCAGTTTCCCGTGTTTTTTAGTTAGAAAAAAGAATGATATTAACCCGATATTTAACAAAGGAAGTCTTTAAAAGCCAGATTGCAATTTTGTTTATTTTGCTTTTAATTTTCTTCAGCCAACAATTTGTTCGCGTACTTGGTTCTGCGGCAAATGGTAAAGTGCCTGCCGATCTGGTGTTCTCTTTACTCGGTTTAGGGATGCCGACAATGGCGCAATTAATGTTGCCATTATGTTTGTTTATCGCCATTTTACTGACTTTCGGTCGTCTCTACGCAGAAAGTGAAATTACAGTAATGCGTGCTTGTGGTGTGGGACAACGTATCCTTGTCCGTGTGGCGTTAATTCTTTCTTTGTTCACAGCTGGCTTGGCTGCTTACAACGCATTGTGGCTTTCTCCATGGGCCATTCAAAAACAAGCGGCGATTGTCGAAGATGCTAAAGCGAACCCAACAATGGGGGCATTGGCTTCTGGTCAATTCATGTCCACAAGCAACAATAATTTCGTCTTATTCATTGATAAGATTAACGGTAATCAAATCAATGATGTTTATCTTTTCCAAATGAAAGCCAAAGGTCAAACGAAGCCGTCAGTGGTTACCGCTGAAAAAGGTGAGTTGAAAGCTTTACCAAATGGCGATCAAGTACTGAATTTACAAAATACCTTGCGTGTAGAAGGTACATCGGTACTTCCTGATTTCCGTATTACACATTTTGATGATTACCAAGCGTATTTAGGCCATCAAGAGACAAACACAGAAAGTGATGAAGCGGCTGAATTATCTTTTGAGCAATTATTAAAAGATAAAAGTGCAGCCGCAAAAGCAGAGTTGCATTGGCGTATTACCTTAATTTTAGCGGTGCCTTTAATGGCGCTTATTGCTGTACCAATGAGTAAAGTGAATCCTCGCCAAGGTCGTTTCGCGAAAATCTTACCAGCATTATTGCTTTATTTAATTTACTTCTTATTACAAAGCTCATTTAAATCTGCGGGTGGTGCAGGTAAGCTTGATGCAGGTTTATTAATGCCGTTGGTAAATATCGCCTTTTTAATTTTAGGGATTGTGCTGAATAGTTGGGATAGCACCGCTATGCATAAATTCCGTCGCGTATTCAGAAAAGGGTAATTACAATGTTGATGAATACTCTTGATCGTTATATCGGTAAAAGCATTTTAGGGGCAATTTTTGCCACGCTATTTACGTTGGTTGGCCTTTCGGCAATTATCAAATTTGTAGAGCAATTCCGTAGCGTAGGGAAAGGTTCTTATGATATTTGGCAAGCGGTGGCTTATACAGGATTAACCATTCCTAAAGATGTAGAAACCTTTTTCCCAATGGCGGCCTTGTTAGGTGCCTTAATTGCTTTAGGTAATTTAGCCAGCCGTAGTGAATTAGTGGTAATGCAATCCGCAGGTTTTTCTCGCTTTAAAATAGGATTAGCCGTCATGAAAACGGCACTTCCATTGGTGCTTTTTACCATGATTATTGGTGAGTGGGGGATTCCACAAACTGAACAGTTTGCCCGAGATATGCGTACTCGTGCACTTTCCGGTGGTTCAATGCTTTCGGTAAAAAATGGGGTATGGGCAAAAGACGGTAATAATTTCGTGTATGTGCGTCGTATTACCGATGATGCACAATTAGAAGATATTTATATTTATACCTTTGATGACCAACGTAATCTCACTCATTTGAAACATGCGAATCAAGCGCAATATTCTGCTGAAAATAATCAATGGCAGTTGCGCCAAGTGAATAATTCAGCGGTATCAAAAGAGCAAATTACCACAACAAACCGCTTAACCGAAGATTGGGCAACAAGCTTAACGCCAGATAAATTAGGCGCAGTTTCATTACGTCCAACGTCATTATCCATTTCAGGTTTGTATGAATATATTGCTTTCTTAAAACAAACAGGACAGGATTCTCGCCGTTTTGAATTAACCTATTGGCGTAAGATTTTACAGCCTCTTTCTGTCGGTGTGATGATGATGCTTGCGTTATCTTTCATCTTCGGTTCATTGCGTAGTGTCACTGCCGGGGCGAGAATCGTAACGGGGATTTGCTTTGGGTTCTTGTTCTATGTCGTCAATGAAATTTTTGGTCAAATGAGTGTGGTATTTAATGCGCCGGCCTTTTTAGGTGCACTGATGCCAAGCCTCTTGTTTATGGCGATTATTTGGTGGCTACTTGCAAGAAAACGGGATTAATTGACAAACATTAATGAAAAGGCGAACTGACAAGGTTCGCCTTTTTGTTTGCTAAAAAGTGCGGTCAAAGTTGACCGCACTTTAGGAATTTAATCTTCTTTAAATTCTCTCATCATTTCTTCTGCTTTTTTCACCATTTCTGCAGAACCGATGAAAAGTGGTACACGTTGGTGAAGTTCAGTTGGTTGAATATCTAAAATTCGATTGTAACCATCAGATGCAATCCCCCCCGCTTGTTCTGCTAAGAATGCCATTGGATTGCCTTCATAAAGCAAACGAAGCTTACCATTTGGATAGTTAGTTGCACTTGGGTAAATATAGATACCGCCTTTTAATAAGTTACGATGGAAGTCAGCCACTAATGAACCGATATAACGTGACGCATAAGGGCGGTTAGTTGCTTTATCTTCTTCTTGGCAGTATTTAATGTATTTTTTTACCCCTTGTGGGAATTTGAGATATTGTCCTTCATTGATGGAATAGATTTTGCCCTCTTTTGGCATTTGCATATTTTCATGAGAAAGACAGAATGTACCGATAGATGGATCATAAGTGAAACCATTCACACCGTGACCAGTGGTATAAACCAACATGGTAGAAGAACCATACACGATGTAACCCGCCGCGACTTGTTTATTACCCGGTTGCATAAAGTCTTCTAAGGTAACAGGTGAGCCAATCGGTGAAACACGACGGTAAATAGAGAAGATTGTCCCAACCGAAACGTTCACATCAATATTGGATGAACCATCAAGTGGGTCGGTCAAAATAATATATTTTGCATTACGAGCGCGTTCAGTATCAAAAGCGATAAAGCTTTCTTCTTCCTCTGAAGCAAAACCCGCCACTTCTTCACGTGACATGAGAGCTGCATTCATGGTGTTATGGGCGAATAAGTCCAATTTCATTTGGCTTTCACCTTGCACGTTTTCGATACCAGACTGACCAAGAATATTGGTTAAACCGGCTTTGTTGATATCACGATGAATGATTTTTGCTAATAAACGAATAGAAGACAAAATACCACTAAGTTCCCCTTTTGCATTTGGGTACTCTGCTTGGCGTTCAACAATAAATTCACTCAATGTTTTCATGTTTATTCCTTTTTTATAATTGTTAAATAATAGACCTCTTTATTATATGGTATTTAGCATTTTTGATAGAGATCAAAATGTGAAGAATGAGATCTTTGTCACATTTTATTTTTAATACAAAACCTTGACAAAACCTATAAATATCCTTTAAAAGAGAGGTGTAACAAAAAAATAACAAACAACACAACATCAAAATAAAGGGTATCCTATGAATATAACCCCGATCAGCGAGTCGGCGGTGGTTTGCTCTTTACCACCACCGGCTTCACTTCAACAACAACGCCAACTCTGGGCGTTTGCCAATCAACTGCAGTCTGAACAAGATATTGTAGAAGTTGTCGTGGGAATGAATAATCTCACGGTCTTCACAGATTTTTATGTCGATTTTGCTCCGTTTGTTCAACGCTTAGAACAACGTTGGGCAGAATTGAAAGTCTCTACTTTTCAAGGTCGTCATATCGAAATTCCAGTAATTTATGGCGGCGAATTAGGCCAAGATTTATCTGAAGTAGCCAAATTACATAACACCACGCCAGAACAAATTGTTCAAATGCATAGCGAACCGATTTATACGGTATATATGATTGGTTTCCAACCTGGTTTCCCCTATTTAGGTGGTTTACCTGAAAGCCTGCATACGCCTCGCCGAGCCACGCCACGAACAGTTGTTCCAGCAGGTTCCGTTGGTATTGGTGGCGCTCAAACGGGCATTTATCCTTTTTCCTCTCCTGGCGGATGGCAATTAATCGGTTATACCAAGCATGCGCTATTTGATAAAAAACAGGCGCAACCCACTTTATTACAAGCTGGTGATACAGTGAAATTTGTGGTGGAGGGCATTGAGCTATGATTCATGTTATTGATGTGCAATCCCGTGCCACAATTCAGGATTTGGGCCGTTTTGGTTTGCGTCGATTTGGGATTAGTCAATGCGGAGCAATGGATAAATTGGCGTTACGTGCTGGTAATATTTTACTAGGTAATGCAGAGGATGCTCCTGCAATTGAAGTGCCTTTAGGCGGTATCACATTACAATTTCAGCAAGATATGAATTTTTGTGTCACCGGGGCATTTTATGAAATGACCTTAGATGATAAACCGATTTTTGCTTACTGGCGTTATCAGGCGAGAGCAGGGCAAGTTCTGAAAATGGTACGTGCCAAAATTGGTATGTATGGCTATTTATGTGTTCAAGGTGGTTTTATCTTACCCCAAGAATTGAACTCTTGTAGTACGGATCTTCGCGCTCAAATAGGAGGAATAGAAGGACGTGGTTTACAAGCAGGTGATCAACTGCAAACAGAAAATGATCCTATTTTGCGTAGTGAAATTGGGATTGCACCTATTCCACTTAAGCATACGATTCATGCGTTACCGTCCTCTGAATATCAGGCGTTTAAACGAAAATCCCAATATTATTGGTGGCGAAGTAAATGGACGTTGCAAAGTAATAGTGATCGCATGGGTTATCGTTTTCAAGGGCAAAAATTAGAATTAAAGCAACCTCTGGAAATGCTTTCTCACGCGATTCAATTTGGTAGTGTACAAGTTCCACCAAGTGGTCAACCAATTATTTTGATGGCGGATGCGCAAACTACGGGCGGTTATCCCAAAATTGCCAATGTGATCGATGCGGATCTAGGTGCGTTAGCACAGGTACGTTTAGGATCAACTATTCAATTTGAGGCAGTTAGTTTAGAACAGGCCGCAAAATTACGTCGTAAAAATGAGATATACCTCGATCAAATTAGGAGAATTGTCGATGAAAAAAATTGATTTAAATGCCGATATTGCCGAAGGTTTTCCTTTTGATGAGGCATTATTGAAATTACTTTCTTCTGCCAATATTGCTTGTGGTTTACATGCCGGTGGAGCAAAAGAAATGCAAAGTGCGGTCAGATTTGCGAAAGAAAATCAGGTACGCATTGGGGCTCATCCTGGCTTTCCAGATAGAGAAAACTTTGGGCGAACTCAGATGGATTTACCTGAACAGGAATTAGTTGCACATTTACGCTATCAGCTTGGTGCATTAAAAGCGATTTGTGATGGGGAAGACATGGAAATTAGTTATGTTAAGCCACACGGTGCTTTATACAATCAAGCTGCGAAAGATGAAAAGTTAGCCCGTTTAATTGCACAAACAATTCGTCAATTTGATTCTAATTTAAAATTAATGGGATTGGCGGGCAGCTTAATGTTACGAATAGCTGAGGAAGAAGGCTTGCAAACCATTTCAGAAGTGTTTGCAGATCGTCATTATATGCCTGATGGAAGTTTAGTGCCTCGTTCGCAACCGAATGCAATGGTGGAGTCTGATGAGGAAGCCATTCAACAAGTGTTACAAATGGTAACAGAAGGTCAAGTCAAAGCCATTGATGGAAGCCTTGTGCCAGTAAAAGCAGAAAGTATCTGTTTACATGGCGATAATCAACATTCTCTACAATTTGCAGCGCGCATTGTGGAAGAATTAGAAAAAAATCATATAACAATAACGGCATAAGCCGAATAAACATAACACACAACATCAACTTAACAAGAACAAGGGAGGTGCTTTATGGCATCAATCAATCACCGCCGAAATGCAGTGCTGGGAGCGGCATTTTTAATGGCGACTTCAGCAATAGGTCCGGGCTTTTTAACTCAAACTGCCACCTTTACAAACACCTTATTAGCCAGTTTTGGCTTTGTGATTTTATTATCGATTTTGTTAGATATTGGCGCTCAGCTTAATATTTGGCGAATTGTGGTGGTATCAGGAAAGCGAGCGCAAGATATTTCTAATGCGGTTTTCCCAGGCGCAGGATATTTCCTTGCGGCACTTATTGTGATGGGTGGACTCGCGTTTAACATTGGTAATGTTGGGGGCGCAGGTCTAGGGCTTAATTCTATCTTTGGTATCGCCCCAGAAACAGGCGCTGTTATCAGTGGCATCATTGCAATTTTAATTTTTTTACGTAAAGAAGCTGGATTATTAATGGATCGCTTTGCCCAATTAATGGGTTTTATTATGATTGCACTGACATTTTATGTCATGTTTAAAACTGAGCCACCTGTTGTTGAGGCTGCATATCGTACCTTTATTCCTGAACAAATTGATCCGATTGCCATTGTGACATTAGTTGGAGGAACCGTAGGGGGCTATATTACCTTTGCTGGCGCTCACCGCTTATTAGACGCGGGGATCCAAGGCGAAAAAGCCATGGCTGAAGTGAGTCGTAGCTCTGTATCGGCTATTTTAATCGCCTCTACTATGCGTGTTGTATTATTCCTTGCAGTGCTTGGTATTGTCGCCAAAGGAATTCCTCTGAATCCTAAAAACCCTGCTGAAACCCCTTTTGAATATGTAGCAGGGAATTTTGGTCAAGTGTTATTTGGTGTTGTGATTTGGGCGGCTTCGATTACATCAGTGATTGGTGCAGCTTATACTTCTGTTTCTTTCCTAACCAGTCTTTGCCCAACTATTGAACGTAACCGTAATCGTTGGATTATTGCCTTTATTGTGATTTCTACAGTTGTTTTGGTGACGGTCGGAAAACCAGCAGCGGTATTAGTCTTTGTAGGAACATTGAATGGTTTAATTCTCCCAATTGCACTCGCATTAATTCTGCTAGCAGCCTACCGAAGTGACATTGTTGGAAGTTATAAACATCCAATTTGCTTAGCTTTTGCGGGCTGGTTTGTTGTGATTATTATGGCAATATTAAGTGGAAAAACCATAATTTCTTATGTATCCAGTTTTCTTAGCTAACGATAAAATACCCGCGAAAGTGCGGGTGTTTTTTTATCTATTTCGTGATTATATGGCTTACGCAAACGTTTGCTTTTTGGCTTTCTTAGTATTAGAATGCCTCGATTTTTTTATTCGGAAGGAGACTATTTAATGAGTTCGGAAAATTTTAGTTTAAAACCCGTTCCCCATAATGAGCGAAAAGGTGCGGTAGCGTTAACATTTGTCATGTTAGGTTTGACATTTTTTTCTGCAAGTATGTGGACAGGAGGGACATTAGGAACATCGTTAACCTATAATGATTTCTGGCTTGCCGTTATTTTAGGTAACTTAATGTTAGGTATTTATACCTCTTTTCTTGGGTATATCGGCGCGAAAACAGGATTAACCACGCATATTTTAGCGCGCTATTCCTTTGGTATTAGAGGTTCGTGGTTACCATCTTTATTACTTGGCGGTACTCAAGTCGGTTGGTTTGGTGTTGGCGTGGCAATGTTTGCAATTCCAGTTAATAAGGTAACCGGTATTGATGTGAATTATTTAATTCTTGGCTCAGGTTTGTTGATGACGATTACGGTCTTCTTTGGTATTTCAGCGCTGACGATTCTTTCCACTATTGCGGTACCTGCCATTGCCGTATTAGGTTCTTACTCAGTTTACCTTGCCGTTACAAATGCCGGTGGCTTAGAAGTATTGCAACATATTGTACCAAAAGAAAGCATTTCTCTCTCAATGGCGATTACATTAGTTGTGGGCTCCTTTATTAGTGCAGGCTCATTAACTGCCGATTTTGTTCGATTTGGTCGAAAAGCAAAGCAAGCAATCATTATTAGTATGATTGCTTTCTTTTTAGGTAACTCATTAATGTTTATTTTTGGTGCAGCAGGTGCGGCAGTAACGGGAATGTCAGATATTTCTGATGTGATGGTTGCTCAAGGTCTTATTATTCCAGCCATTATTGTGCTCGGTTTAAACATTTGGACGACAAATGATAATGCGCTTTATGCTTCAGGTTTAGGTTTTGCGAATATTACAGGATTAAGTAGCCGCACTTTATCTGTCGTCAATGGTATTATCGGAACCTTATGTGCCTTATGGTTATATAATAATTTCGTCGGTTGGCTGACTTTCTTATCTTCGGCAATTCCTCCTGTTGGTGGTGTCATCATTGCTGATTATATTTTACGTCGCAAAGCCTATGAAAATTTTGAACAAGCTAAATTCTTAAATATAAATTGGACTGCTATCGTTTCAGTTATTGTTGGTGTGGCTTGTGGTAAATTACTACCAGGCATTATCCCTGTGAACGCAGTGATTGGTGGGGCAGTTACCTATGTGGTTTTAACACCATTACTCGGTAAAAAATTAGCGATGAAATAAGGAAAACGGATGTTAGTTAAAAATGTACACATTCATAATCGAGAAGGGTTATGGCAGATTTTAATTGAAGAAGGAAAAATTAGTCGAATTTTTCCTCAAAATGAAGTTTTAAATTATTCGGGTGAGATACTCGATGGTGAAGAAGGTATTATTTATCCGCCATTTGTAGAGCCTCATATTCATTTGGATGCAACACAAACAGCTGGGCAACCTAATTGGAATCAATCTGGCACCTTATTTGAAGGGATTGAGCGTTGGGCTGAGCGTAAATCATTATTAAGCCATGAAGATGTAAAATCTCGAGCATGGAAGACATTAAAATGGCAGATTGCAAATGGGGTTCAGTATGTCCGTACGCATGTTGATGTTTCTGATCCAACATTAACTGCATTAAAAGCCATGCTTGAAGTTAAAAAAGAAATCGCTCCTTGGGTAGATTTACAGATTGTGGCATTTCCACAAGAAGGTATTTTGTCTTATCCAAATGGCGAGAAACTATTAGATCAGGCTATGGAGATGGGCGCTGATGTTGTTGGTGGTATTCCGCACTTTGAATTTACCCGTGAATATGGTGTCGAGTCGATGCATATCGCTTTTGATATTGCTCGCAAGTACAACAAGCAGATTGATATTCATTGTGATGAAATTGATGATGAACAATCTCGTTTTGTTGAAACTGTCTCGGCATTAGCCTTGAAATATGACATGGGAGAAAAGGTAACAGCAAGCCATACAACGGCCATGCACTCATATAATAATGCTTATGCATCACGCCTTTTCCGATTATTAAAAATGTCAAAAATTCATTTTGTGGCAAATCCATTAGTGAATATTCATCTTCAAGGACGCTTTGATACCTATCCAAAACGTCGTGGCGTAACGCGAGTAAAAGAGATGCTCAAAAATAACATCAATGTCTGTTTTGGGCATGATGATGTGTTTGATCCTTGGTATCCTCTTGGTACAGCGAATATGCTGCAGGTATTACACATGGGATTACATGTTTGCCAGTTAATGGGATATGGTCAAATTAATGATGGTTTGAAACTCGTCACTGAAAATAGTGCGAAAGCATTAGGTTTAACGGATTATGGAATCAAAGAAGGTAACAGTGCAAACTTTATTGTTTTGCCTGCAGAAAATGGCTTTGATGCCGTACGTCGTCAAGTTCCTACACGTTATTCGATTCGTCACGGTAAAGTGATTTCTGAGACACAGCTGGCGAAAACAACCATTCATTTACCTGATAGTGAACAAGTAAATTATCGTTAATCATAAAAAGTGCGGTCAAAATTTAAGAAAAATTTGAACCGCACTTTTTCTTTTTTATATCAATTTTATTCATATAAAATGACAATAAAATTCACATCCATCTAGACGTCTAAATCTTTAATGAAGGCGTTAATTTTGTTACACTCAGTCTATCTTAAAATTAATTAAATACAGGAAAGCAAAATGAGTAAACTTTTTCCAAATGCGACTATTCGTACTTCTGCGCCATATCGTTTTGATATTGTTGGTAGTTTTTTACGTCCAGAGGCTTTAAAACAGGCTCGTCATCAATGTAGTTGTGGTGATATTTCTTGTGCTGATTTAACGCAAGTTGAAGATGCAGAAATTGCAAAATTGGTAGCGCATCAAAAAAATGTTGGATTACATGCGGTGACTGATGGTGAATTTCGTCGTACTTTTTGGCATTTAGATTTCTTAGCCGCATTAGATGGCGTGAAAGAAGTAGATGCCGAAAAATTTTCAGTGCAATTTAAACATGATAATGTCCGTCCAAAAACATTAAAAATTGTGGATAAGATCGGTTTTTCAGAGAGCCATCCGTTTGTTGAACATTATCGTTCATTACAAAAAATGGCAGGGGAGACTGAAGTTAAATTAACAATTCCTTCTCCGTCAATGCTTCATTTAATTTGTACAGTACGTGCTACAGATTATCAGCCAATTGAACGTTATAAAGATAACAATCAATTGTTATTAGATGATATTGCTGATGCTTATATTGATGCAATGAATATCTTCTATAAATTAGGCTGCCGTAACTTACAGTTGGATGATACAAGTTGGGGCGAATTCTGTGCGGAAGATAAACGTAAAACCTATACTGAACGTGGTTTAGATTTAGATCAAATTGCTAAAGATTATGTGTATATGTTAAACAAAATCGTGGCAGCGAAACCGGCTGATTTAGCGATTACAATGCATATTTGTCGTGGTAATTTCCGTTCAACTTGGTTCTCGGCTGGTGGTTATGAGCCTATCGCAGAAACCTTATTTGGTCACTGTAATGTGGATGGTTTCTTCTTGGAGTACGACAGTGATCGTGCGGGAGATTTTAAACCTTTACGCTTTATTAAAAATCAACAAGTAGTATTAGGATTAATCACCTCTAAATCGGGCGAGTTAGAAAACCGCGATGAAATTATTGCTCGTATTAAAGAGGCGGCACAATATGTGGATATCAATCAACTTTGCTTAAGCCCACAATGTGGTTTTGCTTCAACAGAAGAGGGTAATATCCTGACTGAAGAACAGCAATGGAAGAAACTCGAATTTATCCGAGATATTGTGGAAGAAGTTTGGGGTAAATAATTCAAATAGGAATGAGAAAGAGATAATCATTAAGATGGTTATCTCTTTTTGT
The DNA here is from genome assembly GCF_937976265.1 of uncultured Haemophilus sp. Taxonomy (GTDB): domain Bacteria; phylum Pseudomonadota; class Gammaproteobacteria; order Enterobacterales; family Pasteurellaceae; genus Haemophilus_D. Next base: position 3,411 of record NZ_CALJRX010000204.1, on the reverse strand, counting down.
TCATGAAAGTGCGGTTAAAAATGACCGCACTTTTAGGCAATAAAAAAGGAAGTCGATAGACTTCCTTTTATGTTCATTTAATTATTTTTGACGCATTGCTGGGAATAAGATCACATCACGGATAGATGGGGCGTTAGCGAAAAGCATTGCTAAACGGTCGATACCTAAACCTTCACCTGCTGTTGGTGGTAAACCGTGTTCAAGTGCCACAACGAAGTCATCATCTTTGAACATCGCTTCATCATCACCCGCTTCTTTCGCTGCAACTTGTGCATCAAAACGTTCGTTTTGGTCTTCGGCATCGTTTAATTCTGAGAAGCCGTTACCAATTTCACGACCACCGATGAACAATTCAAAACGGTCTGTTACTTCTGGGTTTTCATCATTACGACGTGCAAGTGGCGAAATCTCTGCTGGATGTGCCATTAAGAAGGTTGGTTGAATTAAGTGATGTTCAGCTACTTCTTCAAAGATCGCATTTACGATAGAGCCTAAACCCCAAGATTTTTGTACTTCGATACCTAAGCGTTCAGCGGTTGCTTTTGCACGATCGAAGTCGTAAAGATCTTCTTTTACGATACCTTTATCTGCACCATATTTAACGGTTGCATCGTGTAATGTAATACGCTCAAATGGTTTGCCGAAGTCAAATTCTAAATCACCGTATTTCACAATGGTTGTACCAAGAATATCAATCGCGAGTTTGCGTAATAATTCTTCGGTGTTATCCATTAAATCGTGATAATCCGCATAAGCTTGGTAGTATTCAAGCATGGTGAATTCTGGGTTGTGACGAACAGAAACCCCCTCGTTACGGAAGTTACGGTTTAATTCGAATACACGTTCAAAACCACCAACCACTAAACGTTTTAAGTAAAGTTCTGGTGCAATACGAAGATACATATCCACATCTAACGCATTGTGGTGCGTGATAAATGGACGAGCAGACGCACCACCTGGAATCACTTGTAGCATTGGGGTTTCAACTTCCATAAAACCTTTGGAAATAAAGAATTCACGAATACCTGCAACGACTTTTGAACGAATAATAAACGTGCGGCGAGATTCTTCATTAGAAATTAAATCTAAGTAACGTTGACGATAACGCGCTTCCATGTCGGTTAAACCATGGAATTTGTTTGGTAAAGGACGAAGTGCTTTGGTTAAAAGTTGAACTTCAGTGGTTTTGATGGTTAATTCATTGGTTTTGGTTTTGAAAAGTGTACCTTTTACCCCAATGATATCACCTAAATCCCAGTTACCCACATCTTCGGCATAAACGCCTTCAGGAAGATTATCACGAGCAACATATAACTGGATTTTGCCGCTCATATCTTGCAAGGTAATAAAGGTGGCTTTACCCATTGCACGACGGGTCATAATACGACCGGCAACGGCAACTTCAATGGCTTTTTCTTTTAATACTTCGCCATCTTCGGCTTCGTACTTATCATGTAAATCTTGAGCAAGGGCGTCACGACGGAATTGATTCGGGAACGCATTACCTTTTTTACGTAATGCGGCTAATTTTTCACGGCGAACGAGCATTTCGCCATTGAGATCTAATTCTTTCACTTCTTGTTCTGACATATCCTTTACCTCGCTAGTTTGTAATTAGAATGTGATTTATTGAAAATAAACAGGTTTCTTCTATTCTACCCATAGCATGGTTTTTTGTTAAGCCTTTTTTAATGAAGTCATCTGTTTTATGGGGAAAGTATTGGCGATAAATTCAGAAAAGCGAAATTGTGCTATTTTTTAATCAAAGTGTTTATTACATACCTTGATATTCATTCAAACAAAAAGAGCGGTCAATTTTTCAAAGGTTTTAAACACTGAAAATATTGACCGCTCTTTGCGTAGAATGATTAATTAAAGATCGAAATCGCCGAAATCATTGGTATCGACTTTAGAGTCAATTTGGCCAACAAGGTAAGAGCTCACTTCAACTTCTTGTGGCGCTACTTGTACGTTATCAGAAACAAGCCATGCGTTAATCCATGGAATTGGGTTAGAACGCGCACCAAATGGCAATGGAAGACCGACCGCTTGCATACGGATATTGGTGATATATTCCACGTATTGCACCAAAATGTCTCTGTTCAAACCAATCATTGAACCGTCTTTGAACAAATAATCAGCCCATTCTTTTTCTTGCTCTGCTGCTGCTAAGAATAAATCATAGGCTTCTTGTTTACATTCTTCCGCAATTTCTGCCATTTCAGGATCGTCTTGTCCTGCCGCCATGATGTTTAAAATGTGCTGTGTACCGGTTAAGTGTAAGGCTTCATCACGTGCGATAAATTTAATGATTTTCGCATTACCTTCCATTAATTGACGCTCTGCAAAAGCAAACGAGCAAGCAAAGGATACGTAGAAACGAATTGCTTCAAGTGCGTTCACACTCATCAAGCAAAGATAAAGTTGTTTTTTCAAGTTGCGTAATGTCACCACACATTCTTTACCATCTACCGTGTAAGTACCTTCACCGTACAAGCTGTAAAGTTGGCTATCACGAATTAAATCATCGTAATAAGAAGAAATGTCACGCGCACGTTTGATGATTTCTTCGTTAGTCACGATGTCATCAAATACAATAGATGGATCGTTCACAATGTTACGAATAATGTGTGTGTAAGAACGAGAGTGAATGGTTTCTGAGAAGGTCCAAGTCTCGATCCAGGTTTCTAATTCAGGAATAGACACTAACGGTAATAATGCAACGTTCGGGCTACGGCCTTGAATAGAATCTAATAAGGTTTGATATTTTAAGTTACTGATGAAAATGTGTTTTTCATGCTCAGGTAACGCGGCATAGTCGATACGGTCTTGCGACACATCCACTTCTTCCGGACGCCAGAAGAAAGAAAGTTGTTTTTCAATGAGCTTTTCAAAGGTCTCATATTTTTGTTGATCGTAACGCGCAACGTTAACGTTTTGACCAAAGAACATCGGTTCTTTTAACTGGTCGTTTTTGTTTTGTGAGAAAGTGGTGTATGCCATTTTTTTGTCCTTTAATCTTATGAGTAAAGTGCGGTCAGTTTTTAAAATGTTTTTTCATGCTGGCGCAAGCGTCTTCGCTTGTGCCTTTAGTTTATTTACTTAGCACAAGCGTGGACGCTTGCGCTATCGGAGTATGCCATTTTATACCCCAGTCTATTTATATCTTATTTCACCCACCTGAAGAGGAAGTGCGTCTATTATATGTCCTAAAGCAGACAAATCACTATTAACATTTTTCCAAACATAATGTCTTAAAAGTTGAGGAATATTATGATTAGCATTATTAAAAACTAACGTAATAATCTTAAAGTTAGGATCTTCCATAGCTCTGTTTTTAGCATAATCAATCTCATCTGATAGGTATTGCTCATCTTCATAATTATCTGTAATAAAAAATATTGCAGCGCA
>NZ_CALJRX010000203.1 GCF_937976265.1 uncultured Haemophilus sp. | reverse complement strand
TTACCAAAAGAAAAAGAGCGGTCAAAAATTCAAGCGTTTTCAGAAAAATTTGCGGTAACTCATTTGCTCGATAAGCCATTTCAACAACTTTCAGGTGGCGAAAAAGCGCGTGTACAACTCGCCCGCTGCTGCATTAAAGAATCCCCTGTCTTATTGGTCGATGAGCCGATTGCGCCACTCGACCCTTATTATCAAATTGATATGATGGAACAGCTTCAATCACTTACACCACAACATACGTGTGTTGTTGCCATTCATCACCTTTCATTGGCTTATCAATTTTGTGATGAAATTGTTCTATTAGATAAAGGAAAATTGTTAGCTGTAGGTGAAACGCAAGCCGTGTTAAATGCGGAGAATTTGGCGAAAGCCTTTCATATTCGGGCTGAAATTGATCCAATGAAAAAGACTATCTCAAAAATTGAAAAGCAATAAAAATAAAAGCACTTAGCGATTCACTAAGTGCTTTTTATCGAAATGAATTATGGTTGGATTTCTGAATCTACGAAGAAATAAGCAATTTCTCGTTTTGCGCTTTCAACACTATCAGAACCATGAACAGAATTTTCACGCTGACTTAACGCGAAGTCTTTGCGAATAGTGCCTTCTGCCGCCTCAGCCGGATTCGTTGCGCCAATCAAAGTGCGGTAATCTTTCACGGCATTTTCTTTTTCCAACACAGAAACCACCATCGGTCCAGACATCATATACTCCACCAACGGCTCAAAAAATGGTTTACCTTGATGTTCTGCATAGAAACCTTCCGCTTGTTCTTGGGTTAATTGCACCATTTTAAGTGCAACAACACGGAATCCCTGTGATTCAAAACGCCCTAAAATAGCCCCAATTAAATGACGCTTTACTGCATCGGGTTTGATAATTGAAAAAGTACGTTCTGTCATAAAATCCTACTTAACTTGCTTTCGTTACTAATAAATTTGCTAAAGTTTTCACACCAATTCCGGTTGCGCCCACCGCCCATAAATCACTGCCAGATTTACGATAAGTGGCCGAACAATCAATATGCAACCAACCTTGTTGATAGTTTTTCACAAAATACGATAAAAATGCTGTTGCAGTACTCGCCCCCGCCACAACTGGTGCAGTGCCTGTATTTGCAATATCCGCAAAAGAAGAAGTGATTTGGCTACGATGAAACGCTTCGAAAGGCAAACGCCAAAACGGTTCATTTTCTTCTTTGGCGGCTTGGAATAGGCTATTTACCAATTCATCATCCATAGAAAGTACGCTGTGGTAATCATTACCGACTGCCACTTTCGCTGCACCGGTTAAGGTTGCACAATCGACAATAAATTGTGGATTTTGACTATCGGCTTCAATTAAGCCATCCGCCAATACTAAACGGCCTTCCGCATCAGTATTTAAAATCTCAGCGGTGACACCATTTTTATACGTGATGATATCACCCAATTTAAACGCATTACCGCTCACCAAGTTTTCTGCACAGCATAGATAGAGTTTTACACGTTGATTTAAACCGTGCGCAATGGCAAATCCTAACGCACCTGTTAATAATGCAGCGCCGCCCATATCAGTACGCATAGTACTCATACCATCACTTGGTTTGATGCTGTAACCACCACTATCAAAAGTAATACCTTTACCCACTAAACAGGCTAATACCGGCGCATTTGGATCATTAGTCGGGTTAAAATCTAATTGCAACATAGCGGGTGGATTAATAGAACCACGACCCACAGTAAAGATCCCGTGGTAGCCTTGCTCTTTTAACGCTTCACCAGAAATGATTTGAAAACTGACCGCACTTTTATCGGCATAATTTTCGGCTTGTTTAGAAATAAACTCAGCCGCGCGTTCGGCTAATTTAATCGGAGTAAGGGTTTGTGCCGGTTCATTAATAATTTCACGCACAAAATCACCACATTCAATACGGGCCAATAATTCATCTTGTGGCTCATCATCTAAATGAGGAAATTCAATCGAATAATCTTGCTTCGCCGAGTAAAAACCTTGATAAAATGCCCAGCAATTTTCTAATTCCCATGCATCCCCCACAAGCTCAACATCTTTAATACCTTGCCCACGTAACTTACGTGCGGCTTTTTGAACTAAAACAAGGTTCGATTTTTCATCATCTTTAAGATGAATAACGGCTTGATCTTGATTAAAACTTAAAATGGCATTTTTGCCCCAACTCTCCGAAGCGGGAGCCGTTGATAATGTAATTTGCATGTAGTTCTTCTCCTTTATTTATCTATTATTCTCTAGGTACCATTTTACCGTCTGACGAAGTCCTTGTTCAAAGGTTATTTGTGGTTGCCAACCTAATTCTGCATGAATTTTAGAACAATCCAATGAATATCGCACATCGTGACCAGGTCGGTCTTTTACAAAAGTCATTAAATCTTCGTAATACTTAATGTGATTAGGCTTATTTGGTGCAAGTTCTTCGAGTAATTGGCAAATTGTTTTAACCACTTCAAGGTTTGTTTTTTCACAATTTCCACCGATATTATAGTTTTCCCCGACTCGACCTTTTGTCAAAACTAAATATAAAGCTTGAACATGATCTTCCACAAATAACCAATCACGAATCTGCTGCCCATCACCATAAATTGGCAAAGGCTTTCCCATCAGCGCATTTGAAATCATTAAAGGGATAAGCTTTTCAGCATGCTGATAAGCCCCATAGTTATTGGAACTATTTGTGATAATCACCGGCAAACCATAAGTGCGATGCCAAGCGTGCATCAAATGGTCACTCGCTGCTTTTGAGGCGGAATAAGGGCTACTCGGATGATAAGGGGAATGTTCGGTAAAGGCTGGTTCAGAAAGAGATAGATCCCCATATACTTCATCTGTAGAAATATGGTGGAATCGAAAGCTTGTTTTTTTAGCTTCGTCTAAGGTATGCCAATAATTCTTAGCAACCTCTAACAACGTATAAGTACCAACAATATTGGTTTGAATAAAATCAGCCGCTCCCGAAATAGAACGATCGACATGACTTTCTGCCGCCAAATGCATCACCGCATCAGGCTGATATTTCTCGAAAACGCTTTCTATCGCCTTAAGATCACAAATATCAATTTGCTCAAAAGCATAGCGAGGATTATTTTCTACCTCTTTCAACGCTGATTGATTTGCCGCATAGGTCAGTTTATCAATATTGATAACAGAATCTTGAGTCTGATTAATGATATACCGAATAAGGGCGGAACCGATAAAGCCGTAACCGCCGGTGATGAGGATGCGTTTCACTAATAAGCTCCAGTTTTCTTCCAAACAACTTTCACTGTTTTAAGTAAAATCACAATATCATTCCATAAAGACCAATTTTTAGCATACCAAGTATCAAAATAAACTCGTGTATCATAGCTTACATTATTTCGTCCACTCACTTGCCACAAGCCTGTCATTCCTGGTTTAGCCATAAGGTAATAATCTACATCTTCTTGATAGTAAGGTAATTCCTCTTTTACAATTGGACGGGGGCCAACTAAACTCATCTCACCTTTAAGCACATTCCAAAGCTGCGGTAACTCATCTAGGCTTCTCGCTCTTAACCATCTGCCTATTGGTGTAATGCGTGGATCATCTTTAAGTTTGAAGTCTTTTTCCCATTCTAATCT
>NZ_CALJRX010000202.1 GCF_937976265.1 uncultured Haemophilus sp. | reverse complement strand
CATTCTCTTTTGCCACGCTGACTGCTGCCGTATTGGTTTATCGTAGGCAGTTGCAGACGCAGGTTAGGTTTTAAATCTATTGATATCCTTTTACCCAATAAAAAAGCAGTATGCATAGCATACTGCTTTTTCTTTTAGCGTTCTCGCAATGCCTGCTTCATTCTAGTAATCGGTTTGATCAAGTATTGGAACACAGTTTTCTCACCAGTTTTCACGTCAACTGTTGCCACCATACCTGGAATAATTGGCATTTCTTTTCCATTCTTATCCAATAGTTTGCTGCCAGAAGTTTGAACCAAAATGCGGTAATATACATTATTCATATTCAATTTCAAATCACCGGTATTGCGTTTCTCATCACTCAATGTATCCGGACTAATCAAAATAACTTTGCCCTCCAGACCACCATAAATAGCATAATCATAAGCCGTTAATTTCACTACAGCAGGTAACCCTGGTCGAATGAAGGCCACGTCATTCGGGCGGATATAGGCTTCAACTAAAAGGTTATCCTCAATTGGTACAATTTCTAAAATATCCTGTCCAGCATTGACCACACCACCAATAGTATTGATACGGATATTTTTCACAATACCTTTCATCGGTGCACGAATTTGTGAACGATCAACCGGGTCAGCACGCATGGCCATGTTTTCCTTAGCTTGTGCAAGCTCAGCTTCGGTTTTAACCAATTCGTTACTTGCATCTGTCGTGTAACGGTTTTGGCGCTCAGTGATTTGTACAGCCAAATCCTGTGAATCACGCTGCATACGTAATAGCTCAACCTGAGACATAACACCTCTTTGAACCATAGGACTGACAATTGAAATCTGTTTGTCCAAAGCTGCTTTACTTTGCCGCAAGCCGGAAACTTGCTCTTCCATTGCCTTACGACGAGAAATATAGGCAGCTTCTTCACGTTTTTTCAACTCAGAAGAAATGCCTTCTGGAAAAGTCAATTTACTATTGTAGGCTTCAGCTTTCAGACGGGCAGCCATTGCTTCCAAATTTTCTACTTTTGCCTGACTTTCGCGCAAAATGGCCGAACTTCTAGTATCGTCCAGCTTCAAGAGGACTTGTCCTTTTTCAACAGTATCACCTTCTTTAACCAACATTTCTTGAACAGTTCCTGGGTCTAAACTCTGTACAATCTGTTCACGACTACTCGGAATAATCCGCCCCTGCCCTTGTGCTACTTCTTCAAGCGGACTGAAATATGCCCATATAATAAAGACAATGACAAAAGACAGAAACAAACTGATAACTACAAAATAACCTGTATGTTTTTCAGACTGTAAAGCTGTACTCAAATCGTTAATCAACTTTAAATCTTCTTGATCGATATGTTCTGGTTGCTGATTTGACATATTATTTCCCTTTTCCTTATTTTTTTTCAGCTGCAACCTGTGCCGCTTTTTGAGCTTGCGCCTGTACTGCTTGAGCTTGATGTTCTTCGTTCTCACGCAATTTTGCAATCACTGCATCGCGAGGCCCGTCGATAATGACGCGTCCGTTATCAACCACTACAACGCGATTAACCATAGGTAGGACTTGTAAACGGTGTGTAACAACAACAACGGTTTTATCATGCGCCCATTGAGCCAAAACACCCAAGGCCTGACGCTCTGTCTGTTCATCCAAACCAGTTGTTGGCTCATCCAACAATACTACGCGAGGATGAGAAAGCGTCAAACGTGCCAACGATACAATTTGCTTTTGTCCACCCGAAAGCCCTAAACCATCTTCACCCAAAGGCATATCTAAACCTTTAGGATGATTACGAACAAGCTGATCCAAATGGAAATTGTGTAAAGCCCCCAACAGTTCCTGGTCGGTTGAATACCCATTCATACGACCCAGATCCAAGTTCTCTCTCAATGTACCGAGGAATAATCTTGGAGATTGATTCAGCAAAGCAACTTTATCACGCAGAAAATTCGGATCAATTTGGCGGATGTCCACGTTATCCAGCAAAATATTGCCACCTGTCGGATCATACAGGCCACTGGCCAACTTTAATAAAGTACTTTTACCGCTGCCAATCCGTCCTAAAATGGCAACTTTCTCACCAGGGCGGATGATCAGATTAAGATTGGAGATAGCAGGTTGTGTGTCTTCATTGTATTTGAATACTACATTGTCAAAAGTAAGCTGTCCCTGAACTTGATCAAGTGTTACATAGGCACGCTCAGGGTCACGCTCAATCGGTCTTTCCACAATCGCATTAATACCATGAAGCGCATTTTTCGCCTGCTGGAAGCGTATAGCCAATCCGGCAATTTTGCCTAATGCAGAGAGTGCACGACCTGAAAGGATGACTGATGCAATCACCGCCCCCATAGTAATACGAGCTTCAACAACACTATCATGAATTAAATAAGTACCTAGAACAACCAAACCTACGGTATTAAGCTGCTGTAGGCCTACGGTAAAGTTGGATACAAACTCATTAATTTCTTTAACTTTCATTGAGCTGGCTGCCGTCAAAGCATTCAACTTATCCCAACGCTGCTGTGCCCAGTTAGTCGCATTGTTGACTTTAAGTGTTTCGATACCTTCTACGGCCTCAACAGCCAAACCTTGACGTTGTGAGCTTTCTTTCATACTTTCATTAATGCGTTTAGCCAACATAGGCTGAACCGCAAAAGAAACTACAATTACCAAAATACAGGTAATGATTGGTACGATTACAAGTTTTCCACCAATAATGAATATTACAAACAAGAAAAGTAACAAAAACGGCGCATCAACCAAAACCAACAAACTAGCACTAGTCATAAATTCACGTACAGCTTCAAAATCCCGCAAATTGTTGGCATATGAACCGGATGAAATCGGACGCTCAATCAGACGCAAAGCCATCACACGTCTGAACAACGCAGAACTAATAATTAAATCTGCCTTTTTACCCGCAATATCTGTCAGACGCGAACGTATCATTTTACCGATAAACTCAAAGACAATCGCCAAAAATACGCCAATACTCAGTACCCACAAAGTAGAGTAAGCCTGATTTGGAATTACACGGTCATATACATTCATGACATACAGCGAACTGACCAATGCCAAAATATTGATAAGGAACGATGCTAAGATTACTTGATAATAATACTTTTTAAACCGTCCGATAACTTTCCAAAACCATGCTTTGGGTAAATGGTACTCTGGCAACTCAGAACGGTGGTCTGCAGTCAACTTGGGTTTAATGAACCAACAAAACCCCAAATATTGAGTTTCAAGCTCTTTATGGCTGACTTCATGCGCCGGCGCATCTCCAGAACGGATGATATAAACACGCTCTTCTCCTCGCCCTTTTACCTCACTGACAACTGCAGCCTCATCATTATGGAGAATAATGACTACAGGCATCGCAAGTGAAGGGATCTCAATCAGTTTACGACGGGAAATATGGTTTTCAAATCCATAACTGCGTAAAACTTCACTCAGTGATTGGATATTGGCATTTAAATTTCGTTCTCTAGCAATGTTTGCTGCAAGTGCCTCTTCTGCAACAGGTTGATTAAGCAATTTTGTTGCAATGGCTAAATGTTTAATAATTGAATTCATAAAATCTATCTACAAAATAACGACAAATCAAAAACGGCCGTTTGCATTAAAATCTGGCACTTTAGCCCACTTGGCCAAGCTGGCTTTGGCAAGCAGGTACGCAACTGCTGCATCGCGGTAGTCGTTTTGCGCCTCGACATAGTTGGTTTCAGTTGCCGCCAGTTCTGCATAAGAATCCAAGACATCCAACAATGTTCGATTTGCAATATAAAACTGTTGCTCATAGTCTTTGGCTACTTTGGATTGGGTTGCAACCAATAGTTTCGCAATTTTGGCACGACGTTCATTCTGCTTCATATCCACTTTTGCCGTTTTTGCACGCTCTTGAATATCTCGTAACAATTCATCTGAACGCGATTTTGCCGACAGTGCTACCGCATGGCTTTTTTTGACAGCATAATCAGAAGATTTATTATAAAAATCCCAACTCATTGTTACAGCAATACTTCTATCACGATGTGTCGCACTGCCTTCCAAATTAATGGAAGGGTATCTTGAGGCCTTGTTTACCTTAATATCAGATAATGCGCTGTTGTATTCTGACTCCTGCGCTTTCACGCTTGGATGTTCTTTTGCCTGCGCTTTATCAAAAGAAGCAATCAACTGATCCGCATTCTGTTTACCAAATGGATCGACAATATCTTTCTCTGTCAAACTCTTAGCACTGTATTTATTCAGCTTGCTTAATGCTACCGATAAAGTTTTTTGTAAATTAGCTTCATTCGACAAAGCCTGCAAATAGCGAGATTCTGCTTGAGTCTTTTCCGAACGGCGACCTGGATCATATTTACTAATAATACGTAAGTCAGCCAAAAATTTTTCATGGCGTTTGATGTTTCTCTTAGCAATCGCTATTGACTCTTTCGCACGTAACGCAGTCAGATAAAGCGTACTGATTGTATTGGCTAGCTCCTCTCGGGTCTCATAATATTTATATTGGTAATACTCCATTTTATGCTTGTCGCGTTCGACAGCAGCCTGAATACCGCCCCAAGCATACAAATTCAAGCGCGATTTAATTCCTAGATCATCGCGCATTTTGGAATTGTCTGAAGTATGCCGCTGAGCCAAAACATTTTGCCCTGTTAAAGAAAACGTCGGGTAATGCCCGGCCTTTGAGGCTTTCATGTCATTGTAGGCACCCTCTGTATTGGCATTAGCTTCCTGTAATGTCGGGTCGTTTTGCAGCGAATAACGAAGTATATCGACCAGTTCTACTGCGAAAGCTGAAGGTGACTGCAAAATGCTATACAGTAGCAATGCAATAAACTTCTGATGGGTAAATTTCATAAACAAATTTCTCTTTTTTAGTGCAGAAAATAAGACTTTTTCACTCTAGAAATTATAAATCAAATTAGTTAAATAAAGTACAAAATACAAAGTTTTCAGACGGCCTTAATGTGTAAAACAGATAAAAAACGCACCCGAAGGTGCGTTTTTCTAATAGATGTTACAAATTAAGCAACGGTAATATCTGAATCAACCCAGAGTTCATTAGAACCAGTGCTGTAAACATTATAAGTATTGCCTTCATAAGTAACTTGTGAGCTTGCGGCTGTACTAATACCACTTAAGGTCACTTTATCGCCCGCATCACCATCAACAATTAATACGTTGTTGTGAGATGTACCACTTGCATCAACAGTTGCTGTAGCGCTGTGGTTTTTCTCAACATCGCTTGCGCTGATAGTAACTGAGTTGTTTAGCGTGCCGGTAATATCAATTTTCTCAAAGTTAGAGATCATTGAAATAGTGGTTGTAATCGCTTTACTATCTCGGTTCACAAATTGAAGTGTATCGAAATCACTGTCTCCATCAATAGATGCGCTGGTATTAATCGTACTAGATGTTCTCACGATGTCATCACCAGTCCCCATATTGATAGTTGGATTACCACCAGCTAAATACCAGAACCCATTGCTTGTATCACGCGCTTCAAGGATATCATTACCAGCACCCATATTAATGGTACCAGCGATCCTTGAAAGGCTAGCAAAGTCATTACCGTCCCCCATATCAAGGGTATTACTACGATACTGAACAGCGGTTACATAGACGGAATCATCACCGCTACCAGTAGTTAGGCTAGATCTAATCACCGCACCCAAGTCACCAGTACCACCTTCAGTACCAATTAAGATAACATCATTTTCGTCACCATAACTTTTATGAGTATTACCAGCAAAACGACGGTAGTAAGTGAAAGCAACATCCTTAGACACAGAGTTACCCGCTAAGTCTGTTCCAACTACAGTGTAATGTACTTTCTCCGCTGTCGCTCCTGAAGCAATACCCGTAGCAAACTCAAACTCACCATTGGCATCTGCTTGTCCACTTTGATTATTGATAGAAATTGTTGAATTTTTTTCAGCTGTTCCGATTAAATTCATACTACCATCAATAATCGCGTGGAAATCCCCTGCTGTTTGGTCAAGGGTCATATTTAAGGTGTCGCTGGTTGATGCTGCATTACCTTTCACACGAGCTTGTAAGCTGTATGCAATACCACCCACGTTGGTGTTGTTTGGCAAGGTAAATGAGTTACCAGAACCAGAAGTCCAAGTTTGACCACCGTCTGTACTGTATTCCCATTCAGAACCTGATGGAATACCAGACACGTTAACTTGACCATTATTAGTATAGTTATCGCTATTAGACGCACCTGTATCTTGAGCTAATGATAGTTCAAGTTTAACAACTTTGTCGCTACCCGCTTGTGCTGTAACTTGATCACTTATAACGTTACTACGGCTAATCATCGCATTTACATCTGAACCATCTTTTACATTATCTTGTGGAATGGTTGTGCTGTTTTTACCTGCGTCAATATTTGGCACGATATCTGGATTGCTTGAGGTCCAGCTTCCATCCGATTGTTTAGTTAAACTAACAGTGGTTGGAGCATCATCATTTTCACCTTCTACCGCAATATTTAATACATCACCTTCTTTAGTATCATCAGGTACAGTTACAGTTACAGAACCATCTTCAGTTGATGCAGTAACAGTTGGTGCTGACGGTTTATCATTGCCCGCAGTTGCAGTGGTTGCAGTGCTTTCGTTACCCGCAGGATCTTTCGCCTGTGCAGTCACTTCAGAACCATCTTTCACTTTGTCTTGTGGAATAGTGGTGCTGTCTTTGCCTGCTTCAACATTTGGTACGGTTTCTGGTTTATCTGATGTCCAGCTGCCGTCTGCCTGTTTGGTCAAGGTCACTTTTTCAGGGGTATCGGAACCTTCAGGGGTCACTGTCACTTCTACAGTATCACCTACTTGGGCATCACTTGGCACTTTCACGGTTACTGAGCCATCGGTAGTCGATGGGGTCACTTCCGGTGCGCTTGGTGCTGTGTGGTCTGCGTTATTGCCCGCAGTTACAGTGCTTGCAGTGCTTTCGTTACCCGCTGGATCTTTCGCCTGTGCAGTCACTTCAGAACCATCTTTCACTTTGTCTTGTGGAA
>NZ_CALJRX010000201.1 GCF_937976265.1 uncultured Haemophilus sp. | reverse complement strand
GATAAATCAATATAAGACTGAGGAAACTTAAAGTTTTCAGGTAATTGTTCTTTAGGATATAAATTAAATTTAGTTTGCATAATTACTCCACAATTACGATTCATCTGTAAAGATAAGTAATCTTTTATCTAAGTTTTCAAGTCTATGCAAGAAAAATCATAAAAAATAACCGCACTTTAAAAGTGCGGTCATGAATTAAGATGTTTTATTCACTCGTTTTATAACAACGATGGTGCAACACCAAGTAATTTTCTTGTGTAATCCACTGTTGGGTGATTGAAAATATCTTCAGTGCTACCAGTTTCCAAAATTTGACCGCCGTACATCACGACAATACGGTCAGATACTTGACGTACGGTTTGGATATCGTGAGAGATAAACACCATGGCAAGATTGAGTTCTTTTTTCAAATCTGCCAATAAGTTTAATACCTGAGCACGAACGGATACGTCTAGCGCAGAAGTCGGCTCATCCGCAACAATCAGTTTTGGATTCAGTGCTAAAGCACGTGCAATCGCTACACGTTGTTTTTGCCCGCCCGATAAACGAGTTGGCTCAACTTGTGCTGCAGAACGTGGTAAACCGACGCGAGAAAGCAAGTCATACACACGTTTTTCCCGTTCATGGGGTTGTAACACATTGTGAATATCCATTGGGTCACGCAAAATATCCAACACTTTCATACGAGGATTCAGTGCGGTTGCCGGGTCTTGGAAAATGACCGACACTTGGCGACCGAATTGTTTTCTCGCTTCTGAGCTGCCATATTGCATTTGTAAACCGTTGAATTTTACTAAACCAGAGGTCGGTTTAAGAAGCCCAATGATTACGTTAGCTAAGGTCGATTTCCCGCAACCAGATTCCCCAACTAAACCAATGGTTTCCCCCGCTTTAATGCCAAGACTCACATTATTCACAGCAGTGAATTTTTTACGTCCAAACAATGAACCGTCGCGAGAAGGAAATTGCACCACGATATTTTCTAAATCGATGATGTTTTGTTCTTTAATGACTTTAATACTACTGCTCATATTATGCTCCTTTCGCTTCCGTTACAGGCTTAGCTAAATGAGAAGCCCACAAGTGAGACGGCTCGCCTTCCACGGCGGTTAATATCAATTTTTGATCCGGATTTGCATCTGGTCGTAATGAACGACTTGCAAAACGGTCGCCAGTAGCAAAATCGTAAGGTGATGGAACGCTGCCCGGAATTTGATATAAACGTTTCGCACGGACTTCAGTTGAAAGGACAGAACCCAATAAGCCACGTGTATATTCGTGAGTTGGATTAGCAAGCAATAAAGAAGTCGGCGCCATTTCAACCACTTGACCCGCATACATTACGGTAATGTGGTGAGCTAACTGTGCAACCAATGCTAAATCGTGGCTGACAAACACCATTGCAAATCCCAGTTTTTCACGTAATTCATTCAATAATTTCACGACTTCAGCTTGAACGGTTACGTCTAATGCGGTTGTTGGTTCATCAGCGATTAATAATTTCGGTTCACGAGTTAATGCCATTGCAATCACCACACGTTGACGTTGACCACCAGAAAGCTCATGCGGATAACGGTTTAACACTTTTTCAGGATCAAGGTGTACCCATTCCAACAATTTTTCTGCGGTATGATGGCTGCCACGTTTAATGAGCTGTGCCATTTGATCTTTAATACGCATTGATGGGTTTAACGCACTTAAAGAGTCTTGGTAAATCATCGCAATTTCAGAACCACGCAATTCACTTAGATTGTTAGCGTTAAGTAAACTGTGTTGTTTACCACTGCGGTCGGTGAAAAGCACTTCCCCAGTGATTTTTGCTGTTTTTGGTAACAAGCCCATGATAGAGAATGCGGTAATGGATTTACCACAACCAGACTCACCGACTAACCCCATGGTTTCCCCTTCATTTACAGTGAAGCTGATGTTATCCACTAATGGAATTTCACCATAACGATTCGGGAAACGGATTGATAAGTTTTTCACTTGTAAAATCGGTTTTGCATTTGGATTTAACTGCATACGATTCGTACGGGTGATTTCTTTTTCATGTAATTTGAGTAAGTAACGTTTTAATGCAAGACCTTCTGAAAGCGCTTCTTGTACGTCAGTAGAAAGACGTTCATCTGATTTGCCTTCTGGTTTTTTACCGCCTTTCAAACGTGGATTAACCAATGCATCAGTCAAACCTTCTGCCAAGATATTTAAGGCTAATACGGTTAATAGGATCATCACACCCGCAAAGGTTGTCGCCCACCATGCACCGTTTAATACGATGTTACGACCTTCAGAAAGAATGTTACCCCATGAAGGATGTGGTGGTTGTACACCTGCGCCTAAGAAAGAAAGTGAGGCTTCAAACACAATAGCATCTGCCACCATTACCGTTGCGAAGACTAAAACCGGTGCGGCGGTATTACGTACAACGTGTTTGAGAAGAATATAAGTACGGCTACCACCAATAACGCGCTCAGCACGTACATAGTCTTCATCCCATTGTGATACCACATTCGCACGCACCACACGAGCAAGTTGCGGAGTATAAACCACAGCAATGGTGATAATAATAACCGGTACAGAGTTACCAAAGGTTGCTAATAACACGGCTGCTAACGCGATACCTGGGAAGGCCATTAAAATATCCATTAAGCGCATGATAATTTCATTGCCCCATTTCTCGGATGTGGCTGCAGTTGCACCTAAAATACTACCGAAAAGAATGGCACAAGCTACCGCACCTAAACCGATAAATAAGGACGTTTGAGCACCGTAAACAATACGAGAGAAAATATCACGACCAAGTCGATCAGTCCCAAACCAATATTCTGCACTTGGAGCACGCATACGTGCGATCACTTCTAATGGATCATGTGTTGCTACCCAAGGGGCAAACACCGCCACTAAAGCAACGAAAACTAAGAATAATAATGAAATTTTTGATGCGGTGGAAAGTGCTCGGAATCTCGCACCGCTTGCAGCTAATCGATCTGCTAAACCTTGACGAAACATTATAGACTCCGAATTTTAGGGTTAATCAACACATAGAGAATATCAACGATAATATTCACTAAAACGAAGGTAAAAGCGATTGTCAAAACCACACCTTGTACTAAGTGTAAGTCGTGATTGACGATACCGTTAAAAATCAATTTACCCATGCCCGGTAAGTCAAAGATTTGTTCGATAACTACCGCACCACCAAGTAAGTAACCTACACGTAAACCTAATACTGTTACAGGCGTGATTAATGCATTGCGTAATACGTTGTGACGAATAACAGTTGCATAAGGTACACCGTTACCAATCGCGGTTCTCACATAGTCTTTATCCATTTCTTCTACCATGGTTGTACGCACCACGCGAATTAATGACGCACATACCGGCACAGCAAGTGCAAGAGATGGCAAAATCATGGAATTGATATACCCCATTGGGCTTTCGCTAAATGGCACAAAACCACCAGAAGGCAACCAATCTAATTCCAAAGAGAACCATTGAATAAGTAAGATACCTAACCAGAATGATGGTGTTGCAACCGCAGCAACAGAGATTAAACGAATCACTTGGTCTACCCAGCTATCACGATAAAGTGCGGCGAGTACACCTAATGAGAAAGAGACGACTGCCGCAAACACCACACCAATTAAGGTAAGCTGTAAAGTGATTGGGAAAGATTTCGCTAGCATGCTACTGATTGGTAATTCTGGTGGCATCGTCACACCAAAATCCAATACAAGTAAATTACCTAAGAAACGAAAATATTGAACAAAGAGTGGATCATTTAAACCATGTGATTCGCGGTAAAGTTGTTTGGCCGCTTCACTCGCACTTTCGCCCAATGCCACCGTAGCAGGATCACCTGGTGTGAATTGAAGCACCACAAAAACGAGTGCTGTTACACCTAGAATCATGACCGGCAAGGCCATCAATCGGCGTAACAATAACCGAAGTATCATTTCCATCTGACTTCTCCTATTCTAGCTTGAGAAATTCGTTAGCCTCAAAAAATGAAGCGAAACAATCAAATTCAAAAACAAAATGAATTACAGTAATCATAATGTTCAGCCTAAGCCCTGTCAATCCAAGTACATAGAGCAAAATTCAAATCTGTGATCGGCTTCACAAAGATTTTTTTGAAATGAAATTGAGAGAAAAAATGATTGAAAAATAGAGAGAAAAATGACCGCACTTTGGTGTTAAAAAGAAAGAAAAAAGGCTGTTGATTGCTCAACAGCCAAAACATTAAATAAAAAAGTGCTTTTATTTACGACCCACACCGAGGAAAGATAAACCGGTTGTTGCCAATGGTTGATAGTTTTCAAGGCTGTTATCATCCCATGCAGAAGGAAGTTTACGATGAACAATCGGATAAAGTGGTACTTCAGCCGCAATAATGTTAATTGCTTCTTCCCATGATTTTTTCGCTTCAGCGTGATCTTTTGCTCTCACTGCTGCATTGAGTAATTCAGTCACTTTCGCAAATTCAGGGGTATTACTCCAGCGGAAACGACGTTTCGGCCATACATCACCACGATACCACCAGCTTAAAAGCAAGTCTAAGTCATTACCGAACACTGATGGGTCACCTGGCGCGATTGCCACTTCATATACACCAGGATCCACGTAGTTGCTGTATAGCGCACCTGATTGTAAGTGTTGTAAAGTCACTTTCACACCTGGAATCTTGTTCCAAGATTCTAAAATTAACGGTGCAGATTCTTTCACCCAGTCATGGTCGGTTGCGAGCAATTCAAATTTAAGCTCAGTTACACCCGCTTCTTTTAATAATGCCGCGGCTTTTTCCGGATCATAAGGATATTGAGTTGATGCCTTAATATAATCAGGGTGAGTTGTTTGTAAGTATGATGTTGCCGCTTCTGCATTACCATCAAATACAATATCAACAAGTTTGTCAGTGTTTAAACCATAGTGTAACGCTTGACGTACTTTTGGATTGGTAAACGGCGCTTTCTCACAGTTAAACATTAAGAATAGCAAGCCGAAAGATTGAACGGATTGCACTTGTTGTTTTTTGTTTTTCAAGCGACTAATGTCTAAATAAGGCACGCTTTCCATTGCTTGAGTACGTTTAGACTCTTGTGCAGTTACACGAGCTGCGGCATCAGAAAGTAATAACCAAGACATTTTTTCAACTTGCGCTGGATATTTACCATTGTAAGGTTCATACGCTTCAAAGACGATTTTGTCATCTTTCACCGCTGAAACAAATTTGAATGGACCAGAACCAACTGGGTGCGCATCAAATGCAGATTGCCCTACTTTGTCGATCACGTGTTTCGGTACAATTTTCACGCAAGTTAAACGGTTAGCAAATAAAGCAAATGGATATTTCAATTTAAATTCCACCACTTTATCGTCTACAGCTTTCACACTTTCAATGAAATCAATAAACATCACAAATAATGATTTATTGGCAGGATCCATAATACGATTGAAAGAATACACAACGTCTTCAGTGGTGACCGGTGCACCATCATGGAAAGTTGCGCCTTCGCGTAAAGTAATACGCCATGTTGTTTCATCAACTTGTTCTGGCTCTTTTCCTGCTAAAGCAAGATAAGGTTCACGAGTTGCAGGATGCAAATCCACCAAACCTTCAAAAATGTGTAAGTTTGCTGCATAAGGTGAAGCACCACTTGATGTCATTGGGTCAAAACCGGTAGAAAGCGGATAAGCAATCCCCGCTTCAATGGTTTTACCTTTAATGTCAGCAGCAAAGGCTTTTGGTGCAAATGTGCCTAATGTGCCACTAAATGCAAGACCTGCCCCCACGCCAGCCATAAGTTTCATAAAATGACGACGAGATTCATTAGTTTCAAAGGAAAAATGCTTTGTCATACTAAACTCCTGATGAGTAATAAAATCATATTTTTGGTTTTTAAACCTAGCCAAACATTTCATTCGAAAATGAAGTAAAGCAATCAAATCTTAGAATAAAATGATTTACATCAATCATAATCATCTTCAATTCATTCTGTCAAAGGGGAAATATTGAATGTGTGATCTACTTCACAGAGTTTTTTTCATAACTCAAAATAAAAGTTTTCAGCTATGTATAATTAAATATAGATAGATTTTAACTATTGAATCACTAGATAATATGAAATAGCCATCAGAAAAAACAATGCTTATAATGACCGCACTTCCCAAGCAAGGGAACAATATTTTAATCAACAATAAAGAGGAAAATACTATGTCAAAAACATCAATCGGTTTAGATAAAAAAGCATCTGAAAAATTAGCAGTAAAATTAAATGAATTATTAGCAACCTATCAAGTATTCTATACCAACGTGCGTGGTTACCACTGGAACATTAAAGGGGTAAACTTCTTTGAATTACACGCAAAATTTGAAGAAATCTACACCGATTTAGTGGAAAAAGTCGATGAAGTGGCAGAACGTATCTTAACTTTAGGCTACACACCGCATAACGGTTATTCACAATACTTCAAAGACTCACGTATTAAAGAAGAGTTAGGTGTATCTGATGCGCATTCTTGCTTAAAAGGTACATTAGATGGATTAAAAGTATTACTTGAGCAACAACGTGAAATCCTTGAATTAGCGGGTGAATCTGATGATGAAGGTACAGCGTCTCAAATGAGCGACTACATCAAAGAACAAGAAAAACTTGTTTGGATGTTCCAAGCCGCTTGCCAAACTTGCCATGCTTAATTAAATATTGATGTAATGCAAAAGCCGACTGATGTCGGCTTTTTATTTTCTATACAACCGGTTTTTGTCGATAGAACAATAATCCTGGTAAGGCTAAGCCCAAAACAAGAGCACCTAAAATAAAGCTGGTATTGATAAAAGAGCTGATCATTTGCTCAAATAATTTATCGGAAAAGCCATAATGATGAATTTGTACGATGGCAATCATGGCTTTATAAGCATGAACACCCGGAATCATTGGAATAATTGCCGCAACGGTAAAGACTTTAGGATGCGCTAAATATCGGTGAGACAAATGCACACCAAGAAAACCAATCACACAAGTAGCAAAAAAAGTGGCAAAAACAATCGGGACACCAAAGTGTAATAATAAGGTTCTCGTGACATGGCCAAGCGCGCCTAAAATAGCACAATATTTTAAGGCTTTAGGCGGAACATTAAATACTAAAGCAAATCCTACTGCAGGAATGGCTGCAAAAAGCATATCGTCGAGTAAATTCAGTAAAAACATTTTATTACCCCACCCAAGAAACAATATTTAAAAGATTTAATGCAAAGACAATACCTAAACAAGCACCAAAAGTGAGAACCGTCGCGATGGTCCATCGTCCTATTCCCATATTGACATACCCTTTTAAAATATCCGCAAGTGAATTAATTAATGGGAATCCTGGAACGAGTAATAAAACGCTAGACGCTAATGCGATATGAGGATCATTGCCTAAACTATATTTCAAACTCATACCGGAAATCAGTGAAGCGACAAAAGCGGTAATGGCAAAAACGATGAGTGGATTGTAATGACGTTTAGAGATTTCTTGTCGAACAAACATGGCAATGGCAGAGGCAATAAAGGTGATCGCACAAATTGTCATATCTCCGCCAGAAAGGTGAGCAAAAGAGGCACAAGATAAACCAATCATGAACACCACCAAATAGCGGTTATATTTTAGTGGTTTTAATTTATCCAGTTTCTTTTGTGCCATCGATAAATCGTACAGACGTCGCTCTACCGCAATTACTATACGTTGAACATCCGTAACGATTTGCATATTAATGCCTTTATCGACATTCTTGCGCACCGTGGTAATACAATGTTGCTTAGAAAGTGTGGTCAATAAGACGGCATTTGCTGTCAAAGCACACTCCACGCTTTCAATGCCTAAAGCCACACCTAATCGCTGTGCCATTTGTACGACGACAGCACTTTCTGCCCCATGCTGTAATAATAACAAAGCGGTTTGTACACAAATTCTGGTGACTGCACGTTGGTATTCTTGATCCATATCTCTGCGCTCTTATTAAAGTAAACCTTAGAGATTATAGAGCGATGAATAAAAAATACTGAAAAAATGACCGCACCTATGATCCAAGTCAAAAGTTCAGTATTTCCAAGGCCTATAACTTAACAGAGATTAAATGGCTTTATCAAAATACAGCGGCACATTGCTTAACTTAGCCATATTCGTGATATAAGCTAAAACCGCTGGTGGGAATTCGATGCCTTTCACACAAGTAAGATTTCGTAATACCGGGAAAACGATAATATCTTCAAGAGAAAGTTGGCCGTTTAAGGCATTTTCAGATTGAATTAATACCGCTAATTTCTCTAAATCGCTTTTTAAGCGAGTAAGATAGGTTTCAGTCTTCGCGATATTTTCTGCAAAATCCCCAATAAATTCCGTTTTCTTTTTAGTGAAATAATCGACCGCACTTTGGGTTTCAAATTCTGCTAAGCCAATTTGCGTAAAGCGTGCAATTGCAAGATGACCATAATAACTGCCGACTTCTTTTAACCATGCTTCAATTTCAGGACGAACGTGTGCAGATAAGATTTTTTCACCAAAATGCTCATCGACATAATGCACGATATCCAAACTTTCCGGCATCGCGGTACCATCTTCTTTGACAAGAATTGGTACAACCTTTTTCCCCACTAAACCGATTGGCGTTGCTTCATCATCATTTGCCAGCACTACAAGTTCTACCGGCAGATTTTTCAACCCGAAAATCATGCGAGCTCGCACACAAAACGGGCAATGATCGTAAACATATAATTTCATTTTTTACTCCTCTTTTTCCTGTAATAATTTTCCTAATCCACTTTGTCGTTTCACCGTATTTCTGACCGCACTTTGCCAGATTTTTTCATTGGCAAATACGGAAAGTTGATTTTTTGCACGGGTAACACCGGTAAATACCAGCTCTCGTGAAAGCACTGGATTAGGTTCTGTTGGTAATACCATGACGGTATGTTCAAACTCCGAACCTTGGGATTTATGAATCGTCATCATAAACGCAGGCTCGTGAGCGGGAATACGACTAGTCGAAACTTCTCGATTGCCAAACCACACTTTGCCTTTGGCTAAACACAAGCCAATATCACCGTTATACAGTTTCACATTATGATCGTTTTCGGTAATCATAATTGGCTTACCAATATACCAATCATCTTCTTGACGGAACCAAAGTAATTTCTCAGCTCGTAATGCTAAAGCAATTTCACGATTTAATTCTTCCACACCTAATGCCGAAGCTCGAAGTGCGGTCAAAAATCTCACCGAATTAAAGCGATCTAAAATCGCTTCCGCATAAGTTTTCTCGTTGCC
>NZ_CALJRX010000200.1 GCF_937976265.1 uncultured Haemophilus sp. | reverse complement strand
CATTCGCGGGTAGAAAAAATAAACTCACACCAAACCAATTACGTAAACGTAAACGCTTGATGAAGTTTATCAAAAAAGCGAAACGCTAATCTTAACAAACAAAGAGCGATCAAAAATCACTGTGAATTTTGACCGCTCTTTTTATTTTATACTAAAAATAATTCAACATTCATTTCAGCGATTCTAGCTTGAGCATTTTCGGGTAATCCTTTATCACAGATAATCGTATCTAGTGAACTAAGTGGATATAGTAGAAATGTTGCTACTTTGCCATATTTGGATGAATCAGTAACAAGGATATTTTTTTGACTAAATTGGATAATAGCCTTTTTGACAGGAATTTTTTGCTCATCAGGCGTGGTTAGCCCTTTTAAATTCCAAGATGAAGTCGAGATGAACGCAATATCAACTGAAATTTGATGTAGAAATTGGGCAGCAAATTCTCCCACAGAGGAACGATTTGATTTATTAATGAGCCCACCAGTATGCATAATATTACATTGGCTATTGACCATTAAATAATGGGCAATAACAAAATCATTAGTAATTACAAGTAGATCGTTTCGATTAGCGATTTGTTTTGCGATTTCAAGTGTTGTCGTGCCAGCATCTAGATATATAGTGGAATGTTCTTGTATTAACTCAACTGCTTTTTTACTAATAGCCGTCTTTTCAGTCGTTGCTAGTAATGATTTATCGTCATGTGTTGGTTCACTGGATAAACGTTCAAGTAATTGAACCCCCCCCGAAACAGAGATGACTTTTCCATCCTCTTCGAGCTTTTGTATATCACGACGTACGGTCATATGCGATACGCCTAAGATATTGACTAAGTTATTTATACTAATAACGCTTTGTTTACTAATTAAGTTTAATAATGTCTTTTGCCGTTCAGCAGGAATCATCTTTTTCTCCATACCTGATTTCAAATCAGATTATGAGCTCATAACGTTTTATCACTAAAATTAACAAAAAATAACATTTTTTATCATTCTGTGACGTAGATCTCAGATTTAATTTATTGTATCGGCTAATATACAGATAAATTTAGTTAAGATCTATTGGGGGATTAAAAATGGAAAATCAAAATTATTCAGTCGCAGTAATTGGTCTTGGTTCTATGGGTATGGGCGCAGCGGTATCTTGCATTAATGCAGGATTAACGACCTATGGTATTGATTTAAACCCAGTTGCACTTGAAAAACTAAAAGCGGCAGGTGCAAAAGCTGTAGCGGCAAATGGCTATGACTTCGCTCACGAACTTGATGCTGTAGTGATTTTAGTGGTTAATGCAGCCCAAGCTAACGCAGTATTATTTGGCGAAAATGGTATTGCTAAAAAATTAAAAGCAGGTACAGCGGTGATGGTTTCTTCTACCATGGCGGCTCAAGATGCTCAAATAATTTCACAAAAATTAACAGAATTAGGTTTGATTATGTTAGATGCGCCTGTTTCTGGTGGTGCAGCTAAAGCATTAAAAGGTGAAATGACTGTTATGGCATCGGGTTCAAAACAAGCATTTGAGTTGTTACAACCTGTTTTAGATGCCACTGCGGCAAAAGTTTATAACATTGGTGAAGAAATTGGTTTAGGTGCAACGGTGAAAATCGTCCATCAATTATTAGCCGGCGTACATATTGCAGCAGGTGCGGAAGCTATGGCTCTTGCCTCAAAAGCGGGTATTCCACTTGATGTTATGTATGATGTTGTGACCAATGCAGCTGGTAACTCTTGGATGTTTGAAAACCGGATGAAACACGTAGTAGAAGGTGACTATACGCCGCTTTCTATGGTTGATATTTTTGTGAAAGATTTAGGCTTAGTTAATGACACTGCAAAATCACTTCATTTCCCACTTCATTTGGCAAGCACAGCCTATTCTATGTTCACTGAGGCAAGCAATGCGGGTTATGGTAAAGAAGATGATAGTGCAGTGATTAAAATTTTTAGTGGCGTTAACTTACCGAAAAAAGGAGCGTAGCGATGTTAGGTGTTATTGCAGATGATTTTACAGGCGCAAGCGATATCGCCAGTTTTTTGGTTGAAAATGGCTTAAGTACGGTGCAAATGAACGGTGTTCCAACACAATCGTTAAACAGCAAAGTAGATGCCATTGTGATCAGTCTAAAATCACGTTCCAACCCTGTGAATGAAGCCATTGAACAGTCATTGAGGGCTTATCAATGGTTAAAGGAAAATGGTTGTACGCAATTTTATTTTAAATATTGTTCCACCTTTGACAGCACAGCGAAAGGCAATATCGGTCCTGTCACGGATGCTTTACTAGATGAATTAAATGAAGATTTCACCGTTATTACACCAGCCTTACCTGTAAATGGTCGCACTATTTTTAACGGCTATTTATTCGTAGGTGATGTATTGTTGAGTGAATCAGGCATGAAAAACCACCCGATTACACCAATGGTGGACGCAAATTTAATGCGTTTGATGGATGCACAAGCCAAAGGAAAAACAGGCTTAGTCGCTTATGCTGATGTGATTAAAGGTGCGGCACGTGTGAAAGAACGTTTTGCGGAACTCAAAGCCCAAGGCTACCGTTATGCGGTTGTTGATGCCGTGGATAATTCGCAGTTGGAAGTACTTGCTGAAGCAGTGGCGGATTTCAAATTGGTGACAGGCGGTTCAGGCTTAGGAGCTTATATGGCTGCACGTTTAAGTGGTGGCAAAAAAGGCACCAATGCCTTTACGCCAACTAAAGGTAAAACCGTGGTGCTTTCAGGGTCTTGCTCTGTGATGACGAACAAGCAAGTAGAAAAATATAAAGAAAAAGCACCGCACTTACACCTTGATGCGGCGCAAGCGATTAACAATCCAAACTATGTGGAAGAACTCTCTCAATGGGTTATCGCTAATTTAGATTCACCGCTTGCACCAATGGTATATGCCACTGTACCACCTGAAGCATTGAAAGAAATTCAAAATCAATTTGGTGTGGATAAAGCCAGCCATGCTATTGAAAACACGTTTGCTAAATTAGCCGCGAAGTTAAAACAATATGGCGTAACAAACTTTATTAATGCTGGTGGAGAAACTTCTAGCATTGTGGTGCAACAACTTGGGTTTACAGGTTTTCATATCGGTAAACAAATCGCTCCTGGAGTGCCTTGGTTAAAAGCCGTGGAAGAGGATATTTATCTCGCATTGAAATCAGGTAATTTTGGTAAAGACGATTTCTTTGAATACGCACAAGGAATGTTTGTATGACAGATCTTGAACAAAAAGAATTGATGGTACAACTCGGACGTTCTTTTTATGAGCGCGGTTATACCGTTGGCGGGGCAGGCAATTTGTCTGTCCGCCTTGATGAAAATCGTGTATTAATCACGCCAACAGGTTCATCTTTAGGTCGTTTAAAAGCAGAATGCTTATCCGTGTTAGATATGGATGGCAATGTGTTAGAAGGTGATAAACCCTCTAAAGAATCCGTGTTTCATTTGGCAATGTATAAGCAAAATCCTGATTACAAAGCCATTGTACATTTACATTGCACGTATTTGACCGCCCTTTCTTGCCTTGATGGATTGGATGTGACTAATGCAATGAAAGCTTTTACGCCCTATTACGTAATGCGTGTAGGCAAACTGCAAGTGATACCTTATTACCGACCTGGTTCGCCAGAGATCGCACGTGAACTCAGTGAACGCGCCTTAACAGGGAAAGCATTTTTACTTGCCAATCATGGTGTTGTGGTGACAGGTTGTGATTTGCTTGATGCAGCTGATAATACGGAAGAGCTAGAAGAAACTGCCAAATTATTCTTCACTTTGCAAGGACAAAAAATCCGCTATCTCACTGATACCGAAGTGAAAGATTTAGAAAATAGAGGAAAATAATTATGCCTAAATTTGCAGCAAACTTAACAATGATGTTTAACGA
>NZ_CALJRX010000199.1 GCF_937976265.1 uncultured Haemophilus sp. | reverse complement strand
AAGAATTAGCGAAATTAGTTAAACGTGCTTATGACGTTGTGGGTTGTCGTGGTTGGAGTCGCATTGATGTGATGACTGATGCACAAGGTAATTTCCGTTTAGTGGAAGTAAATACTAACCCAGGCATGACAAGTCACAGTTTATTCCCTAAATCTGCGTCAACAGTCGGTATTTCATTTGAACAACTCGTCGTGAAAATTTTGGAGTTGAGTGCGTAATGAATGTAATTAAGCGCAAAAATACACCGCCAACGCAATTTGGTCGCTCATCTAACGGAGAAGGTAAATTCCGTTTTATGTTGCAGATTAAACTTGCTTTGGTGTTACTTTGTGCGGGGCTAGGGTATTTCGTTTATTCAAACTGGCAAAATTGGCTCGAAAGCTTAGACGGTGATAGAAAAATTACTGCCTATGCCTTAGTAGGTCAAAATGAATTTACCACTTATCCGGATGTGCAAGATGTGTTGCTCAAAATGGGCTCTCTCAAGGGATTCTGGGGACAAGACGTTAAGCAAATTCAAGAGCAACTTGAAACGATTCCTTGGGTAAAAGGTGCGGTAGTTCGTAAAATTTGGCCAAATCGTTTAAGTATCTGGTTATCAGAATATCAGCCAGTTGCCATTTGGAACAAAACAGAGTTCGTGACAAAAGATGGAACGGTTTTCCAATTGCCGATGGATAAGTTAAAAGAAAAAGCTTTACCTTATTTAGGTGGTCCGGATTATCAAAGCTTGAAGGTCTTAGAGGCTTGGAATCAGATTTTTGCTGATTTTAAGGCGAAAAATTTGGTGGTTAAAGGTGTGGCAATTGATGATCGTGGTGCGTGGCAAGTTACGCTAGATAATGATATAGTATTAAAACTTGGGCGCGGAGATTGGAAACCAAAATTAGATCGATTTGTAACGATTTACCCACAAATTGAAGTGCCTGAAGGTAAACGAATTGATTATGTAGATTTGCGTTATGCATCTGCATCGGCAGCGGTTGGATTGACTGATAAATAAAAATAATTCATTGGGTGTAATAAGAAAATGGCAAAAGAGTTGGAACCGAAAGTAATTGTAGGTCTTGAAGTTGGTACATCAAAAGTTGTTGCTGTCGTTGGGGAAGTGCTTCCTGATGGCGTAGTAAATGTACTTGGCGTGGGTAGTTGTCCATCGAAAGGGATTGATCGTGGCAGTATTACTGATTTAGATGCCGTTGTTAATTCTATCCAACGTGCCATTGAAGCAGCTGAATCAATGGCCGATTGCCAAATTATGAGCGTGACTCTTGCGATTACAGGTGAACATATTCAAAGCCTGAATGAGAGCGGTTTTGTTGCTATTTCTGAAAATGAAGTGACTCAAGATGAAATTGATGATGCTTTGCATACAGCGAGCTCAGTAAAATTACCTGAAGGTCTTTCTTTATTACACATCATCCCACAAGAATATGCCGTAGATAAACAAGTTAATATTAAAAATCCATTAGGTTTACAAGGTGTTCGTTTAAAAGCAAACGTGCATTTAATTGCTTGTCACCAAGACTGGCAAAATAACTTGAAAAAAGCAGTTGAGCGTTGCGGATTACAAGTTGATAAAGTGGTGTTCTCCGGCTTTGCAGCAACACATTCTGTTTTAACTGAAGATGAAAAAGATCTTGGTGTTTGCTTAGTTGATTTTGGTGCAGGCACCATGAATATGATGGTTTACACCAATGGCTCGTTGCGTTTCAGCAAGGTTATTCCTTATGCAGGGAACATTGTCACGAACGATATTGCTCATGCATGTACCGTTTCTCGTGCAGAAGCCGAACGTATTAAAGTGAACTATGCAAGTGCATTGTATCCAGCTCGCCTACATGGTGATAAGAAAATTGAAGTGGCAAGCATTGGTGGTCGAGCACCACGCGCTTTAACAAAAAGTGATTTATCTTTAATCACTTCAGCAAGATATATTGAACTATTAGGCGTTGTTAAGGACGAATTAGATAAGCTCAAAGCAGATTTAGAAACCAAGCATATTAAATTTGAATTAATTGCGGGTGTCGTTATCACTGGTGGTGGTGCACAGATTGAAGACTTAAAAGATTGTGCATCAAGTGTATTTGGTTGCCAGGTGCGTATTGGTAGTCCATTAAATATTACGGGTTTAACAGATTATGTGAATCGCCCACAATATTCAACTGTAGTGGGATTACTACAATACCATCATCAAAATAGTGATAATGATCCTGTGGATAGTAACTATGGTGATGAAGGTGTTGGCAGAAAATTCTGGAAAGGCCTTAAAAATATTTTCAATAAAGTGAAATCAGAATTTTGATAATTTTGACTTTTTCATTTACAATAAGAAAGATTTAACTTTTATTAATATGCTAGCAGAGTATTAGCAGTAACGGAGAACAGCAAATGTTATACCCAGAGTATGGTGATTTTGAAGAGCAAACAGGTGCACTGATTAAGGTTGTCGGTGTCGGTGGAGGCGGCGGTAACGCGGTTAACCACATGGTTGCTAACATGGTGCAACAAGAATTCAATGGTAATTTCTTGGGCGAAAGTGCAATTGATAGCGATGAGCACGGTAAAATCGTATTCTATGCAGTGAATACCGATGCGCAAGCATTACGCAAAAGCCAAGTTCAACAAACTGTACAAATTGGTGGGGCAACAACGAAAGGTCTTGGTGCGGGCGCAAACCCAAATGTAGGCCGTAAAGCGGCTGAAGATGACCAAGAAGAAATCCGTAAAATGCTTGAAGGTGCAGACATGGTCTTTATCGCAGCCGGTATGGGCGGTGGTACAGGTACTGGTGCGGCACCAATCGTTGCTAAAGTAGCGAAAGAATTAGGCATTTTAACTGTTGCTGTTGTTACTAAGCCATTTAGCTTTGAAGGCAAAAAACGTATGCAATTTGCTGAATTAGGGATTAAAGATCTTTCACAATATGTGGATTCAATGATCATCATTCCTAACCAACAAATTCAAAAAGTTCTCCCGAAAAATGCAACATTAATTGATGCTTTTGCTGCTGCAAATGACGTATTACGTAACTCTGTTATGGGCATCTCCGATATGATTACCTCTCCAGGTTTAATCAACGTGGACTTTGCTGACGTAAGAACCGTTATGTCGGAAATGGGCCAAGCGATGATTGGTTTTGGTTCTGCTCAAAGTGAACCAGGTGCGGGCCGTGCGGAAGAAGCAGCACGTCTTGCAATTAAAAATGATTTATTAGAGAAAGTCGATCTTTCTAATGCTAAAGGTATCCTTGTTAATATTACCTCAGGCATGGATCTCGGCTTTGACGAATTTAACGTAGTGGGTGACACAGTCGGTAGCTTTGCATCAGAAGATGCGACTATCGTAGTCGGTACCAGTTTAGTTCCTGAAATGAGCAATGAAATTCGTGTAACGATCGTTGCGACAGGTTTAGGTGATGTAGTTTCAGCAGAGCCTGTAGTAATTGCTCGTCCTCAAGCGACAATGCAACAAGCTCAAGTTCAACAACCTGTAGCGCAAGAAACGATTCAACCACAACCACCAGTTGGTTTACATGGTTTAGATACATTAAGACATAATCCACAACCAGAACCAGCACAGGAACAAAATCCGCAATACGGTAACTTAAATAAACCGCTTGATCCAAGCCGTTTAGAACAGTTAAGAAACAATCCTAATTTCTTCAATCCGGCATCATTTGGTCGTGATGAGAAATAAGAGTAAAAGTAATCTTGTTGTGAAGCAATAAGGTAAAAGAGATGATTAAACAAAGAACATTAAAACAAAGCATTAAAGTCACAGGTGTAGGCTTACATAGCGGTAAAAAAGTAACATTAACGTTGCGCCCAGCTATGCCGAATACTGGCGTGATTTACTGTCGTACCGATCTTAATCCGCCGGTGACTTTCCCTGCGAATGCGGATTCAGTGCGCGATACAATGCTTTGTACTGCACTTGTGAATGAACAAGGTGTGCGTGTTTCAACCGTAGAACACTTAAACGCAGCATTAGCAGGTTTAGGTATCGATAATATCATTATCGAAGTTGATGCACCTGAGATTCCAATCATGGACGGTAGTGCAAGCCCATTCATTTACTTGCTTTTAGATGCAGGAATTGAAGAACAAAATGCACCGAAGAAATTTATTCGTATTAAGAAAAAGGTACGAGTAGAAGACGGTGACAAATGGGCAGAATTTAAACCTTATAATGGTTTCCGTTTAGATTTCACTATCGACTTTGATCATCCAGCGATTAGTAAAAATGTACGTAATTATGTGATGGATTTCTCTGCACAAGCATTCGTACATCAAATTAGTCGTGCAAGAACCTTTGGTTTCATGAAGGATATTGAGTATCTTCAATCTCAAGGTCTTGCGTTAGGTGGTAGCTTAGATAATGCCATCGTATTAGATGATTACCGTATCTTAAATGAAGATGGATTACGCTTCAGAGATGAATTAGTTCGTCACAAGATGCTTGATGCGATTGGCGATCTTTATATGTGTGGCTATAACATCATCGGTGATTTCAAAGCTTATAAATCTGGTCACGGTTTAAATAACAAGCTACTCCGTGCTGTACTTGCCGATCAGGAAGCATGGGAATTTGTTACCTTTGAAGATAAGAAACAAGTTCCACAAGGTTATGTTGCGCCTGTGCAGGTACTCATCTAACAATGTTTTGTTGAAAAGCTATACTTCTTTCAGGAGTATAGCTTTTTTATTTCCCATCTTGCTCTATTATTTTTGTTTTCTGCGAAGATAAAGAGCGGTCAAAAATAGAGGTGTTTTTATATGAAAAAATTATTTACCGTGCTTCCTCTTGTGCTAGCAACTTCTGCTGCAATGGCATATGAACAGGACAAAACCTATCAATTTACCATATTGCACACTAATGATACGCACGGACATTTTTGGCCGAATGCAAAAGGTGAATATGGCTTTCCAGCACACAAAACAATTGTTAATCGCGTGAAAGCAGAAGTGGAGCAAAAAGGTGGCTCACTCATTTTATTAAATGCAGGTGATTTTGATACAGGTGTGCCTGAGTCAGATATGCAAACGGCAGAACCTGATATTAAAGCAATGAATGCGATGGGCTATGAAGCAACCGTATTAGGTAATCACGAGTTTGATAATCCATTACAAATTCTTGATATGCAAGAAAAATGGGCGAACTTCCCATTCTTATCAGCAAACGTCATTAATACCAAAACAGGTAAAACCTTAGTTAAGCCTTATACGATTTTAAATAAACAAGATCTTAAAATTGCCGTGGTCGGTTTAACCACAGAGGATACCGCAAAATTAGGTAACCCAGAATACCTTCATAATGTGAAATTTGAAGATCCAACAACGGTAGCAAAAGCCACATTAAAGGAGCTAAATGAAACCGTTAAGCCGGATGTAAAAATCGCGTTAACGCATATGGGCTATTATTATGATGCGAAACATGGTTCAAATGCACCGGGTGATGTAAGTCTTGCGCGTAATTTAGATAAAGGTGCATTTGATATGATTATCGGTGGTCACAGCCATGATCCGGTTTGCGTGGATGATAAAGGTGTATGGATTAAAGATTATCAACCTACTCAACCATGTAAACCAGATTTCCAAAATGGTACTTGGATTATGCAAGCATTTGAATGGGGTAAATATATTGGTCGTGCTGACTTTGAGTTCAAAAATGGTGAATTAAAATTAGTGAATTATCAATTAATTCCAGTGAACTTGAAGAAAAAAGTGAAAAAAGAAGATGGCAAAACAGAATATGTGAATTATGCCGAAGAGATTCCACAAGATCCAGAAATGGAAAAACTCTTAAAATCTTACCAAGATAAAGGTGATGCGTTATTAAGCCAAAAAGTGGGGAAATTAAACGGTAAGTTAGAAGGTGATCGTACTATTATTCGTTTTGAACAAACTAACCTTGGTCACTTAATTGCTGAAGCTCAGCGTCAAAAAGCGAAAGCAGATATTGGTATCATGAACTCAGGTGGTATTCGTGATTCTATCCAAGAAGGTGATGTGACTTATAAAGACATTTTAAAAATCCATCCATTTGGTAACATTGTGAGCTATTTTGAATTAACCGGTAAAGAATTATTGGATTATTTAAATGTAGT
>NZ_CALJRX010000198.1 GCF_937976265.1 uncultured Haemophilus sp. | reverse complement strand
AAGGCTTAATCGGGGTGCCAAACGGTCGATTAGCTGATATGTGGAGGCTCAACCCCAACAAAAGGAAAATATTATGGCACAAGTTTCAATGCGCGACATGATCAACGCAGGCGTACACTTCGGACACCAAACTCGTTACTGGAACCCACAAATGAAACCTTTCATTTTTGGTGCTCGTAACGGTGTTCATATCATCAACTTAGAAAAAACTTTACCTTTATTCAACGAAGCTTTAGCGGAATTAACTCGCATTGCTAGCAACAACGGTAAAGTATTATTCGTTGGTACAAAACGTGCAGCGTCTGAAGCAGTTCAAGCAGCAGCATTAGATTGTCAGCAATATTACGTAAACCACCGTTGGTTAGGTGGTATGTTGACTAACTGGAAAACCGTTCGTCAATCAATTAAACGTTTAAAAGATTTAGAAACTCAATCTCAAGACGGTACTTTTGACAAATTAACCAAAAAAGAAGCGTTAATGCGTACCCGTGAGATGGAAAAACTTGAATTAAGCCTTGGCGGTATCAAAGATATGGGCGGCTTACCAGATGCGTTATTCGTTATCGGTGCAGACCACGAACATATCGCTGTTAAAGAAGCAAACAACCTAGGTATTCCTGTATTTGCTATCGTTGATACTAACTCAACTCCAGCTGGCGTAGATTTCGTTATCCCAGGTAACGATGATGCGACTCGTGCTATCCAACTTTACGTTTCTGCAGCTGCAGCAGCGGTTAAAGAAGGTCGTGGTAACGAAGCTCAAGTTGCTGAAGAATTAGCAGCTGACGCAGAATAATTTAAGTTTTGCAATAAGGCGAAGCCCTTAATAATCAAACGATTAATTGGCATAGGGGCTAAAATTTAGCCCCTATATTTTTATCTAAAAGTGCGGTCAAAATAAATCGCATTTTCGACAGAGGATTTTTAAAATGGCTGAAATCACAGCATCATTAGTAAAAGAACTTCGTGAACGTACCGGTGCCGGTATGATGGAATGTAAAAAAGCATTAGTTGAAGCAAACGGTGATATCGAGTTAGCAATCGACAACATGCGTAAATCTGGTCAAGCTAAAGCAGCTAAAAAAGCAGGCCGTGTTGCAGCTGAAGGTGTTATCCTTGCTCGTGTAGAAAATGGTTTCGGTGTATTAGTTGAAATGAACTGTGAAACTGACTTCGTAGCAAAAGATGCTGGCTTCTTAGGTTTAGCAAACGAAGTAGCTGATTTCGCAGCAGCACACAAAGGTACCACTATCGAAGCGTTACAAGCACAATTTGAAGAAAAACGTGCTGCATTAGTGGCTAAAATCGGTGAGAACATGAACATCCGTCGTGTTGCTTACTTAGATGGTCAAGTTATTGCTCAATACTTACACGGTGCGAAAATCGGTGTGTTAGTTGCGGGTGAAGGTTCAGCTGATGAACTTAAAAAAGTGGCAATGCACGTAGCAGCATCTAAACCAGAATTCGTGAACCCAGAAGATGTACCTGCAGATGTAGTTGAACACGAGCGTCAAATCCAAATTGATATCGCAGTTAACTCTGGCAAACCAAAAGAAATCGCAGAGAAAATGGTTGAAGGCCGTATGAAGAAATTCACTGGTGAAGTTTCATTAACAGGTCAACCATTCGTAATGGATCCTTCTGTATCTGTAGGCGACTTCTTAAAATCAGTAAATACTTCAGTATCTAACTTCATCCGTTTAGAAGTAGGTGAAGGTATCGAGAAAAAAGAAGAAGATTTCGCAGCTGAAGTTGCAAAAATCACTGGCGGTAACGCTTAATTTTCTCCATTGAGATATAAAAAAGCCGATATTCAATATCGGCTTTTTTGTTGTCTTAAATTTAAGATATTTCCCTATTTATTCGGACGAATATCAATGGCAGGGTCTGCATCTTTACGATATTTCTCTTCAATCAGTTTTTTCAGTCCATAATCGTCTTTGTCAGCTTGTTCAGAGAATAAATCTTCCTCTAATGTGAGCTTCGGATTTTTAATGCCTATCCAATTAGCGATGCCTTCTAAGAAATTCAAACCAGATTTAAAGGCTTTGTATTCTTTACGCTCGGTATCATCAGATGAAATTTTAAAGAGCGGAATATTATGATGTAATTGGCTATGGCAGTTTTGGTTAAATAAAGTTACACCATGCTTATCATCTTCTTGATGACATAAACCATGATCTGAGAAATAAATCATTGAGAAAGTGCGGTTCGTTTTCTGCTCGTTTTCTCTGAGGGTTTCATACACTTTCTTAATAAAATCATCGGTTTTCTTAATGGATGTAATATAGCAATTTAAGTATTCATTCTTTTTCTCGATTTCATTGTCGCTGAAAATTTTCGGATAATCTTCAACACGATCGCAAGCAAGAGGGTGTGAACCATAAATGTGTAACACAATAAAGCGTTTACCTTGCGTTGGATCTTCTAAAACTTGGGCAAGTTTAGGGATTAAATCAAAATCGCTGTAGTTTGTAGAATTAAAACTCCCGCCTTTTTTCAAGAAAATGGTTTCATCAGATTTTGAGGCTAGAGAGGCCACAGGTGTATCATATTCACCTAAGAAGCCTTGATTAGACAACCAATAGGTTTTTACGCCTGCGGACTTAATCAGATCCACTAAGCTTAAATCATAGTTTGGTTCCCATTTTTCTTTGTCAGGTAAAGTCAGCATTAAGCGTAATGAGGCGACTGTATTTGAGCCGGCAGATGTCATTCCATCAATGAGTGTACCATTTGCCGATGACATAAATGGCGTGTCATTAACAGGATAGCCATAAGCATGTAAGTAGTCTTTTCGCGCACTTTCTCCCAAAATAATCACATAATCTTGATATTTGGAATTCTCCAAAGTGGATTGTCCCCAGCTGCTTTCCTGTGACATTTTTTTCAATTTTTGCCATTCATCAACGATTTTAACAGTGGAATCAATGGTTTCTTTTAATGGTGCAGCAATCGGCAAGTTGTAGCCAATTAATAGGGTGGCCAGAGCGATGAATGTTTTGTTGCGATAAAATTTTACCCCAAATTTGACCGCACTTTTGTAATGTAAAAAGACTAATAGTGGAATAGCCAATGCGGCTAAATAGCTGCTTACGGGGATTTGCATGAGAAACTCTTTGGTCTCTAACATATCCGTCGCGAGAACCGATGCAATATATTGATAGCTTGGTGCACCAAAATTTAAGCCTGTCGGCGTATAAATTGCGTGTAAGCAAACTAAGGGTAATAAAATGAAATAGAAAGATTTTCGGCTACTGCTTAATAAAATAATAAAAATAGCGGTGAGTAAAATCAGACTAATAGATGGCTCAGGAAACATCCCTGAGCCTCGTAAAATCAAATAACCGGCAGCAATGGCACAAGCCAAAGAAAAAAGTGCGGTTACAATTTGTGAGGTTTTTGAAATCTTCATAAAGTTTACCTATAAAATCAAAATAGCGATATTTTATCGCACTTTTCTGACCAATTTCCATTTTTAACTTTTTCGCTCTTTTGCTAGAATAAGCGAAATTTTGTAACCGACAAAGGAAAAGACAAATGAGCCAACCAATTTACAAACGTATTTTATTGAAATTAAGTGGTGAAGCATTACAAGGGGATGAGGGATTTGGTATCGATCCTTCGATTCTTGATCGTATGGCGTTAGAGATTAAAGAACTAATTGAAATGGGCGTGGAAGTTGGTGTTGTGCTCGGTGGTGGTAACTTATTCCGTGGCGCAAAATTAGCTAAAGCAGGGATGAATCGTGTCGTGGGCGATCATATGGGGATGCTTGCCACCGTGATGAATGGTTTGGCGATGCGTGATGCACTTCACCGTGCAGATGTGAATGCGAAATTAATGTCTGCATTCCAATTAAATGGGATTTGCGATACCTATAACTGGTCTGAAGCGATTAAAATGTTGCGTGAAAAACGTGTGGTTATTTTCTCAGCGGGGACCGGTAGCCCGTTCTTTACGACAGATTCTGCGGCATGCTTACGTGGTATCGAAATTGAAGCGGATATCGTGTTAAAAGCGACTAAAGTTGATGGTGTGTATGATTGCGATCCAGCAAAAAATCCTAATGCGAAGCTATACCATAAATTATCTTATGCAGAAGTGATTGATAAAGAATTAAAAGTAATGGATTTAGCCGCATTCACACTTGCGCGTGACCACGGTATGCCAATTCGTGTATTTAATATGTGTAAACCAGGTGCGTTACGCAAAGTTGTACTCGGTACCGAAGAAGGCACAACGATTTGTTAATTTTTTAAAGAATAAAATGGCGAGAGACTGTCTCGCCTTTTTTATGAATAAATTTATTCAAAACTCCCTAAAAATCCAGTAAAATCACTGTGTTTTATCTTTATTTATAGAAAAGGACAGATGAATGATTAATGAAATTAAACAAGATGCTGAAGCTCGCATGGAAAAAAGCCTTGAAGCGTTGCGTGGGCATATTGCAAAAATCCGTACAGGTCGTGCTCAACCTAGTTTATTAGACGCGATTC